>JAGQWW010000299.1 GCA_020436955.1 Saprospiraceae bacterium
TAACCTATAAAATTAATAAAATCCTACTACAAAAACGAGATAAAGTATATATTTTTCCTATGCATTTGCAATGCATAAATCAACAATATATACACTTGACAAAGAAATTGGCTCTGGGTAGACTCGAACCACCGACCTCGCCCTTATGAGAGGCGCGCTCTAACCTGCTGAGCTACAGAGCCATGAGTAATCAAAATATGCAATTCGGTGAGGGCGGGATTCGAACCCGCGGTACCTGTTACAGTACGTCGGTTTAGCAAACCGGTGGTTTAAGCCACTCACCCACCTCACCGAGTGTCTTTTGGAGATTGAAAACAATCTCGTTTAAAGCCGGCTGTAAGAGGTTCCGTATCGACGGATTGGCTTAAGCCGCTCACCTTATAATCACACTACATCGTTTTGTAGTGTTTTCAAAAGCGGGGCAAAATTAAGATGCAAAATCGAAAAAGTCAAACATTTTTTACCCAGATTTTTTTAATATTTTACAAATGGTTGTAATACATAAAGTTATGGAGAAAACTTTCTCCATAACTTTATTTTTTTGCCTCATTCACCCACCACCATCAACTGCGCTTTGCGCAAATATGGATGGAAAGGATGTAGCATAATCTGGTAAATGCCTGCAGGCCAATTTTGAATATCTAATCTAACCTGATTGACACCTGCTTGTAAAATGATGCTTTCCCGATATTTGGTATTTCCTAAAGCATCAAAAACTTCCATGATGGATTCAGTCGCTTCTTTGGAAACAATAAGTACATTGGTTTCTTCAGTAGCCGGATTTGGATATACTTTTTCCAAGAGCGTTATCTCTATCGGCGAACTTTCAAATGCAATATTTCGGTTGACCAATTGCGTATTGTAGTTCGGAGGTAGTTCCAGATAGGCTTCGTCGTCTTCTGTTGCCACACAACAAGGAACGTATCCCGGATTGGAATCTATATCCTGACCATCTGCAACTACTACATACCCAAACTGATACACTAGCTGGGGCGATAACCTGAAGAAATTCATACTCAAAACTGCTACCTCACCAGGTGCAAGAGAAGATATTCTCCAAGACTGGGTTCCATACAAATCATAGGTGCCTTTATTGGTGTAATATTCATTGCCACCTTCATAGACCGCGCCCTCGGCATGTGGCATTTTTATCACAATGTTGTAAGCTGTGGCTGTGCCTTTGTTTTCCAATTTGGCCAGCGTATTAAAGAAAGAAAAGTTGGGTGGATTATTAGCAGGGCCAGAAAGACTTAATTCGAGGTCGACCCCTGGTTGTGGGATGCCATCGATATGGACCTGAATACTGCCGATATTATTACTTTCATTTTCTTCGCTCAACACATCCTGATTGTCCAATTTACTGATGATGTAATAATCGCCTGTAGCGGTGTTGGGTGGTATCTGCATAGGAGCAAGTCCTTTTGCATAGCCATAATGGATGATGTAGGATGCCAAAGAGAGTTCCTGTCCAATCAAGATGTCATTTCCATCCAGTTGATTATCGTTGGACAAGTATATCCCAAATGAAAATGGACTGGTGATATCTTTGCTGCCTTCAACGCTAAAAGCAACCTCAGGCTCAATGAAGTCCCCAGCCAAAAGTGTGGTTCCTACTCGATTTAGATCCTTGTGAATTAAATCAGGTTTTCCGGTCTGAATAATCAATAAAGGAGCAGCCAAAATATTGTTTGATTCTACCGGTTCGGCAACTTCATCGTCTGCATCTATTTGGAATAGCAGGTAATAATTGCCCGGAGCAATATTTGAAGGAATCTCTTGTCTTCTAAAACTGGTGGTACCTATGCTGCCCGGATTCAATCCAAATATCCGGTAGTGGTCCATCAGCAGGTCCTGACCGGCATCAAGCTGATCATCCTGGGAAAGGAAAATGCTGATGTTGAAATTACCAGCAGCAGCGTTACCGCTATTGGTGAATTGGACATCGGTATTAAATGCAGCACCTAATCCCAATTCGTCCGGTAGGAAATTTATTCCTGTCCAACTCAAATCCGGTGAACCGAGCAGCTGGAATGGCATGATAAAAAGGTTGTTGGATTCATTCGCTTCTGTTACTATATCACCATTGTCTACTTTTAAAATGAGGTAATAATTTCCCGGAGTATATCCCGAAGGAACGGTATACCATAGGTTGTTTTGATAACTGGCATTTGGACCAAGGGGATCTTCCGTATTTGTAGATAAAAGTTGATCATTACCATCCAAAACATCATTGATTGAAAAATACAATGCAGAAGTGGTATTTACAGGAATATTAATACCGGTAAGGTTAGCGATTTCATATAAAACCGAGGTGTAAAAACCCGGAGGTCCGGAAGCAGCAACTGCATTGACATTGGTATAAATGTCGGGCAGAACATTACTGCCGGCATTAATGACCACTACCGTTTCATCATCTTCAACCGGCGTACAACAGGTGCCATTGTTAGGCTGGGAATCCATATCCAACTCATCTTGGGCAGTTACCTGTGCATAAATGGTTTTAGCCTGCAAGGAAAGGTTGAAGTAGTTGACGGTTAAAAAATGTCTTTCACCCGGATGCAAAATGGGTATTCTCCATTCGTCGATGCTGTATGGTACAAAGGTGCCGGTTGTTGTAGTCGCTTCATCTCCACCTACATACACCAGATTAGCAGGCAGGGGTAGGTTTACCTTGATATTGTTTGCGTCGGCCATTCCTCGATTTTCTATCATAAACTCAACTGCAAAATTGGAATAAATCGCAGGTTGTGCCTGAATGGCCCGACTTTGCAATTCAAGGTCAGGTTTAATATCGCTGAATAGTTCTTCGCCAAATTTATAAGCATGGATATCTCCATTTTTAGTGGCTGTAAGCACCAGTTTGCCATCCAATGTAGGTGTGATATCAACTTTACCTAAAACAGGGCTTCCTGATGAATAAAAATCAACCAAAGGAGGCTCGTTGTAATTGGCAATATTGACACCATTTTCATCATACAAATGCATACGAGCCGGGCTACCCGTCGGATTACAAAAACCGGGAGGGGTCAATCCCAGTACGACTATATTTTGCTGCGGTGTCTCTGCGATGTCAAAGAGATAGTTATGAGGTAGCTGCAAAGAGCCAGGAGCACTCACTGTACGAATATCCCAAAGCTTATTATTCTGTTGGTCATATTTTACCACATTACAAACAATGGGTATACAACGATTGGCGATATAACCTTCCATGCCACCAATCGCAAAACCTCCATCCGCAGTATTGATCAATCCCGGTATGGAGACATAATTATAATAATTGGAAACAAAAGGCGTAGCGATTTCCTGCAGCAATTGTCCCGTCGATGAAAAATGCATTACGATGCCTATGACTGCATTAGGGCTTGGGTTGATATCGCGCATTATCCTTCCGGCAGCTACTAAGAAACTACCATCTGCCCTTTCTATAATTCTATTTGGGGTGGCATTGTCATTTACATCCGGTTCGTCGTTGTAGATTTCAAAAAATATTTGTCTGCCTTGTTTGTCCAATCGCAATAAAAAGACCCTTCTGACATCAATATCAAAAGTGTCTCCCTGGTAAACCATTTCTTTTAAAAACTGGAAATTTCCGGCAATAACATACCCTTCGTCCTGCAATTCACAGATGTCATTCACGTGCATGTTAGGGTAGGGGAAAGTAAACGTGCTATCAAAAAATACAGCATTGTTTAAGGAAGTCTTTCGTACGCTCACCTTGTCGTTGAGTCCGCCTGCTGTTAAAACGGCCCCTTCCACTGGTATAGTCTTATCCAGCCACACATCCAAGGTATGCCTGGTTGCCAGTTGTCCGTATTGGTTGAGCTTAATGTTTTCTAGCGCTGTACCGTTGTCTGCGATCATCAGATATCCATTGTCGGCCGTAGCTTTGATAGCCAGGCCGGCACCGACCCCAAAGGTCTCATCGAAAATTATCTGATTGTAGGAATTGGAATAGGAAAAAAGGAAAAGAAACGCAACCAAAAGCCTGGTTACCATCGGAGGTAAAAATGGGGTGTTCATTGTTTTTGTTTTCTTGCAAGATAGGATCTAATTAGTCAGGTTGCAATGACAAAAAACAGTTAAAAACTGGAGGCTGGAAACTGGTTTCTGGTCTCTAGTTTCTGGATGCTTGTCTCTTGTTGCTTGATGCTTTTACTTCAAATAGCA
>JAGQWW010000300.1 GCA_020436955.1 Saprospiraceae bacterium
GTCTTTGCCCGGTAAAATGACTTCTTCCAATATTTCTAAAAGCTTCTGCTGAAGGTTAGGTGTGTTTCCAAATTCTACTGTTGCTTCTTGTTGTTCAAATTGATTGCGGGCACCGCCCAGTAATATCCTGTTGCCCACATTTCTAAAATAAACATACCCCTTGTCGTAGTGAAAACATCCATTAACCGCCAACTCCTTTATGGGTTCGGTTATGAGTACTTGATTGCGAGCAGGATTTACTTCCTGGTCCGGCAACAGGTAGCGGGCAAATCCATTGGTGGCGACCACTACTTTTGCAGCTTTTATATCCCATTCGCCTTCCGTTTTTATCAACACCTTGTTACCATTGTCCTTGAGGTCAGCAATGCTGATACCATTATAGATTCGGATACCCAGGCCAAAAGATTTTTCCAACAATGCGTTCATCATCTTACCGGTATGGATTTGTCCTTCCGCATTGTTTTTGATGATGTATTCAATATTGGAAAAAGGAAAATCGGTAGAGGATTGCACCGTGTACGTTTCCTTCAAACCGGTGACAGATTCCATCAGTTCGTTAAAATATGAAAGCTTTGCAAGGCATTTTTCAAAGGTGGCACCTTCTTCTTTTCTAAAAATTTCAAAATTGCCGGTTCCTTTAAAATCCATGGTAGCATCGCCTACCCGGCTTCGCAATTTTTGCAAACCATTGTATCGTAATTGCACCAGTTCCATCATCTCCTGCTCAGTCATCGTCTCCAGATCGTCCAAAAGTTCAGTAAGACTCCCAAAACAGGCAAAACCGGCATTGCGGGTGGAAGCTCCAACAGGTATCGGTCCCCTTTCAAACACCACTACTTTCCAATCCGGATGACGTTCCTTCGCAGTAATGGCTGCACTCAAACCCACCAGCCCACTTCCAATGATGGCCAGGTCAATATCGGAAAAAAAGGATTCGTGTTCCCAAAAAGAAAGAGATGGAAGATGAGGGTGTAAATTCATTTTCATGGAGTTTTGGTAAAGGTAGGAAACTGGAAGCTGGATTCTGGTTGCTGGTTTCTTGATGCTTGTTGCTGGCCAATTCCCTTGAATACCTTTGTATAAAATATTGAACACTTGCAGATCGGTTTAATCACGGTTTTAGTTTTCACCACTACGTATTTTTTATTTTCCTTAATCCTTAAATCTACTTCATTCCGCCTTATTTCACCCTCTCATACAGTCGTTCCAGATCTGCTTTTTTTGTTACAAGCATTTCACCCTTAATGGAAGCTGTTTTGATTCCTTTTAATTTAGGAAAGGTGAGCTTGCCGTTTGCTAGTGAATACATCCAAAGTAGGTCCAGGTAATTGAAGAGGATGTTTAGTTTTTCTCCATATCCGGTTTCTGATAAAGAGAAACCAAGTCTGTTTGCTGTTGATTCGCTGAAAAAATAGGAACTGCCCCAGACGTTAATGGAAGGAGGAATTTCTCCTTTTTCAATTTTAGCAACGATTTCTAACAGACCTTCGAGGTAATAAGAAAGTAATTTTTTCTTCCAGGGAAGCCCCGGTTTTACTCCCTGCATAGCGAAGAGATAATCGAAGCTGGTACCATTGTGTATTCCATAACTAGTCTCAGTTGCCCCAAATGCTAAGAGCATGGGAGATAAATAAGTGTACATCCCAATCTTGGTAAAAAATGGGCTAAAGAAAAATTGGAAAAAAGGCACCACCAGAAAAATGCTGAAATATAAAATGGGATTCTTCACCATTAAACTGGACCAGATAATTACAATGGCAATACCTATTAGAAATAGTAATATAGTTACTACCCATTGTTTCCAAGCTGCTTTTTTGTAAAATGAATGCATATCTTTTGGTCTTTAGTCTTTGGCTTTTCGCTGTTTTTCTGGGCAGCGGTGTAATCACCCCCCATCCCCCCCTCAAGGGGGGCTAACAATTCTTTAGCCGTAAATCGTAAACTTTTTCCATCCCCTATCTCCAATCCCTTATCCTCTTCCTCCCATCCCTCCAATCCCATCCTAAAAGTCCAACTCAATCCATCCTAAAAATCCCATTCCAAATCCATCCCGAAAATCCAACTCAATCCCATCCTAAAAATCCCATTCCAAATCCCTCCTGAAAATCCAACTCAATCCATCCTGAGAATCCCATTCCAATCCCTCCTGAGAATCCCATTCCAATCCCTCCTGAAAATCCTATTCCAATCCCTCCTGAGAATCCCAATCAAAAGAGTGCCTCAACTTCCCATTCCATCAATTCACCTGATACCGGGTGTTTGAGTTGGAGCCAGGCTGCGTGGAGGTGTAAGCGGTCTGCTTTTGTACCGTAAAGATCATCGCCAATGATGGGGACATTCAATCCTTTTGGATGGGCTGAATGGACCCGAAGTTGATGCGTGCGACCGGTAATTGGGAAAAAGTGAATTCTGGTCTTTCCTTCTTTCCTTTCTACTACTTCCCATTGGGTTCTGGCTGATTTGCCGTATTCATAGCAAACCAATTGTCGAGGTCGATCGTCAAGGTCAACTCGTAATGGTAGGTCAATGAATCCCTCATCTCCTTCGACGATTCCGTCCAGTAGGGCAATGTATCTTTTTTTGACTTTTCGTTTAATGAATTGGTGTTGTAGCACTTTGTGCGCTTCCTTGGATTTTGAGATTACCATGAGGCCGGAGGTGGACATATCCAGACGGTGGACAACCAAAGGTCCGGTCGCATATGGATATTTGTTTTTCATCCGGGTATACACGGAGTCAGTTATCTGTTTGCCGGGTACGGATAAAAATTCAGCAGGTTTGTTGAGTATGAGCATGTGCTCGTCTTCGAACAAAATCTCCAGATCGTTTTCCAACACCGGGCTTTTTTCCAGCGGATTTTCATCTGTTTCGAGGCCTACTAACATGTGGCCCAGGATAGGCTCACATTTTCCGCGGCAAGCGGGATAAAAATGCCTGTGTTTGCGAACTTCGGAAGTAGGAGATTGTCCCCACCAAAATTCGGCCATGGCAATGGGTTCCAAATCATGCAGATAGGCATACTGCAACAGTTTGGGTGCGGCGCATTCACCGGCGCCGGAAGGCGGAGTAGCGGGTACCGCATTTTGAAAAATGGCCCCCAGGCTTTTCTCTTTTCTTTCATAATTGAGAAAGGCGTATTGCCGGAAAAGCTTTTGTTGAAGGGCAGATGATTTTTTTCTACGTTCTGCTTTCAGCTGATCTATTTCTTCCTGGTAAATCTTAACCTGATTTTCCAGTTGCGCTATCTTTTCAGTCCAATCGCGCAGGTTTTGTTTGTATACGTATCGTTGACCCAGACTTTCGTCTTTGAGCTCTTCACACAAGATTTCGAATCGTTCAGGTACCATTGTTTGGCGAGCAGCTTCCCGTTTTCTTTTTCGCTCTTTTTTGGCAGCTTTCATCATCTGCCTTTCGTCCTCAAGCGCTTCCTCTGCTTTTTCTTTTACCTGCCTAAGGTTCTCTACCAACGTTAAATATTCGGGCATGGCTTCTAGTGCTTCAATGCGGCGGTTCATGGCATTGAGTTCGTCTTCTCCCTTTCTAAAAAAGCCATCTTCTTTTAAAATGTCAAATACCGGCGGAACAAAAAATTTATGGTGGTTGCCACCAGCCATTTTTCCTGAAAAGGCGGCAAGGAATCCTAAGGAACCATCAGGTTTTTGAATTACCAGGACTCCAAACATTTTACCAATCACCAGGCCTTCCTGCCCTTCTTCCAATCCAAAATTATGGTCAAAATCTTCCTGAGTAGACAAATAAGCCTGCAGCTGTTCTGCTGCCAACATACTCAAAGGGTGCGGCTCATAATAAAAAGGGAAAGTGAATTTTTCCGGTAAAGGAATATGCGAAACATCTGATGCAAAAGCCCACAGCTTTTCATCATTTTCGTTTAGAATGGCAGTTGTGTTGGAAGTCTTTTCCTGCAAGGAGGTATAATTTTGCCCCAAAATTAAGGATATCTGGGTTGGAGACAAGGGGAGAGGGGAGAAAAGTGGGGTGGGGGAATGGGTGAATGGGTGTTTGGAATTTACGATTTACGAGTTACGGTTTACGCGGGAGGGGGGAGAGGATTTTGATGGATTCAAATCTGAGATTACATTACCGTAACTGTCTTCAGGCGAGCAGATAGGGAA
>JAGQWW010000301.1 GCA_020436955.1 Saprospiraceae bacterium
GTCCATAGTCATGGCTCCAAATCGTTTGGGTGAGCCCCATTGTACTTTTCCGATATCCTTAACCAACACTGGAATCCCGTTTTTCAAACCAACCGGAATTTGTTCGATATCAGCAAAGGTTTTAACGATTCCCTCTGTCCTGATGTAAAAGGCATTGGTTGTTTTTTCAATGTAACTACCACCGCTATTCTGGTTGTTTTTTTCAAGGGCATCAAAAACTTCAGAAAGGGAAATATCTAGATTTCGAAGTTTGACAGGGTCCAGGGCCACCTCATATTGTTTAAGGTATCCTCCAAAACTACTAATTTCAATAATCCCTTTCATACCCGCCAATTGGCGCTTCACAATCCAATCCTGGATGGTTCGAAGCTCCATAGCGTCATATTTGTCCTCGAAACCGGGTTTTACCTCCAATACATATTGGTAGATCTCACCCAAACCTGTCGTAATCGGCATTAGCTCCGGAGAACCCATACCTTCCGGGATCTCACCGGCGGCCAGACTAATTTGTTCCTTGACAAATTGCCTTGCTTCCAGGATAGGTACATTGTCTTCAAAAACGATGGTGATAACTGATAATCCATATCTCGATATGGAGCGGATTTCTGTCACATTTGGAATGTTAGCTACAGCGACCTCAATAGGGTAGGTGATAAATTGTTCTACTTCCTGAGGTGCGAGCGAATTGGCAACAGTGACGACCTGGACCTGATTGTTTGTGATGTCCGGTACAGCGTCGATAGGCAATCTTGATAAGGAATACAATCCTCCAAGTATCAGCCCAAGTGTAAGTAAGCCAATAACTAATTTATTCTTCACCGAAAGGTGAATCAACTTCTCAATCATTCTTTTCCTAATTTAAAATACTCTGAAATGCTGGGATTTCGGGTGGAGTGGGCTTTTTAGCCCGTAAATTAGGCTTGGATGGGCGGTTGGAAAAAGCTGTCAGAAAAGTCTTTCCCCTGTAAGGAACGGGTGTAGAAATGCTTTTCAGATTTGATCACAGGAGCTTTCACACGAAATGGAATGGGTTTGCTAAGAACAAACTGAAAATCAAGCCCCATTGATTTTAATGGAAGTTGGTGATGGGAAGGATCTTTATGGTCCTCATCTAACGAACCAAAAAAGTGGTCCATTAAAAATCCAGAAAACGAAGGGGTTTCTCCTTTAGCAATGGACTCAGCAACATGACATTCATAATGCTTAAATACATTGGGAACTTTGGCCAACTGACTGAAGTCTGTCCTTGGGAAGATACTCCCAAACAGGAAATAGACAGCCATGACCATAGCAAAAACCTTCATTTTAAAGATTTGTGCAAAGCTACCCAAAAATAACATCTAATGAAATATTAAAATGTTATTGAAATCAAAACGTTTTACTGGTTTACTTTTCCAATCCTATCTTGCCCAGCCAACTACTCATGCCTACTCCAAACAATACAATGGTCACCGAGCTGGTAGGCATCAGGATTGCCGCTATTACCGGAGACAAAGAACCCGTTACTGCATAGCTCAATCCAATAATATTGTAAATGAAGGCCAGCGCATAGGCCCAATGTACCAATTGAATACTTTTTTTAGATAGTTGGATGAAGTTGGGTAACAATTTGAATTTGGATGCATCCATAATGCCATCACTGGCAGGTGTGAAATTGTTGGTGTTCTCGGTGATAACTAAGCCGACGTCCGCTTTACGAAGCGCTCCAGCGTCATTTAATCCATCACCAAGCATCATTACTTTTTCGCCCTGGTCCTGCAAACTTCTAATGAAGCCCAATTTGTCTTGAGGACTTTGTTCAAACCGTAGATTATCTTTTGAAGAGAATAGATGCTCCAATTCAGCTCTGGACGCATCATTATCTCCTGACAATAAATAGGTTTTGTAAAGGCTGTTAAAATAATCCATTACCCGTTGAAAGCCGGAGCGATACTGATTATGGAAGATGAAGCCGGCTACTATGGTACCATTAATTGAAGTCCAGACCTTTACATTTTTATTATTTTCTTCGTTGGAGACAGATAGATAATCTGCAGAACCCAATTTTACATGCGTACCGTCAATCCATCCTTCCAGTCCTTTTCCAACCTCTTCTTTAAAAGAATCTACTTCAAAAGGTGCTGTTCCTTCTTCAAGGAAGGCTGCAACTTGTCGGCTCAGTGGATGATTTGATTGCAGGGCAAGCGACCTGATAAGGTTAAGCTGGCGGTCAGAAAGATTTTTGCCGGTCCTTTCAATACCACTTTGCAAAGCATTGGTAAGCGTTCCCGTTTTATCCAACACCACGGCTGTCAGGTCGTTTAGCTCTTCGACCACCCGGGTATTTTTTACATAAAATCCGTTTTTAGCAAAAATTCGAATAATGTTACCAAGGGTAAATGGAATCGAAAGAGCCACGGCACAGGGACAAGCAACGATTAACACAGCTGTGAATGCATTAAAAGCCAGTCCCGGATCTTTTGGATACCAATAGGCTAAGGTGACAGCTGCTACTGTCAATACTACCAGTGTAAACCGACGTCCTATTAGATCTGCTAATTTGGAAGTGGAAGATTCACCAGCTTGTTGGAAAGCTTCATCGTTCCACAATTGGGTAAGATAACTTTGGGATACCTTTTTGGCCAGTGTCACCTCGATTGTTTCACCCATTTGACGTCCTCCTGCAAAAACTTTTTCTCCTGCCATTTTTTCGACAGGTTCACTTTCCCCGGTTACAAAGCTGTAATCAATTTTTGCTTTCCCTTTAATGAGATAACCATCGGCAGGGATGAGTTCTCCATGCCTCAATATTACTGTATCGTTTATTTCCAACTGGTCAAGACTGACAGTCTTCGTTGTACCTTCTTTCCTTAGCGTTGCAGCAATAGGGAAGTAGGACTTATAATTTCTTTCAAAAGATACATGATGATAGGTCCGCTGTTGAAACCATTTTCCAATAAGCAAAAAGAAAATAAGCCCTGCAAAACTATCCAGGTATCCTGATCCTGTTTGGGTGATGATTTCAAAAATACTGCGGCTAAAAAGTGCTACCATTCCCAGGGCAATTGGAACATCCAGATTCAAATAGCCATGTCGAAGTGTGCCCCAGGCGGAGATGAAGTAATCGCGGCCGCTGTACAATAGGACCGGAAGCGATAAAGCTATATTTAAATATCCAAAAATAACCTGGAAGCTACTATCACCACCTCTTTCCAAACCCAGGTATTCAGGAAAACTCATCAGCATGATGTTTCCAAACGCAAATCCTGCAATACCCAACTGATAATATAAAGTCTTTTGGATAACGGGCTTGTCGTCGGCGTCATCCAACGATTGCAGGTTGATAGCTGGTTCGTATCCGATAGAGTCGAGGAGTTCAACAACCTGTCTAAGGTTGATTTTGTCCGTTTCGAAGGTGAGGTAAATTTCCTTTTTCATAAAATTTACCTTCGAATGTAAGATGCCTTCACGGAGTTTGTAAAGATTCTCCAATAGCCAGATACAAGATGCACAATGGATTTGAGGCAGGTAAAAAGTAACCTTAGCAGTATTACCCTCTTTGAAATCCAGCAGTTTTTCCGCCACTCCTTCTTCATCCAAAAATGCATACTGTTGCTGGCGTTTTCCTTTTAGGCTAATACCCGCATTTTCATCGATTTCATAATAAGTACACATGTCATTCTCACTGAGAATGGTATATACCATTTTACAGCCTTGACAACAGAAGTCTTTATCGTCGAAGTGGATAGTCTCATCCAGACAAGGTTCATTACAGTGGTAGCACTGTACCGGTTCAGATTCCTTCCTGGATGTAGAAGGTGCAGTTATTTCAGCCATGACACATTGTTATTCACTGCAAAATTAAAGTTGAACGCCAAGCCACCAACTGACCTCCATCGAAACTTTGGTGATTTTGATCATCATGGAACGATTCCTAATCTATTCCGGTTCAATGGAAAAGTTTGCTCATTGTGGTTAAGTATTTGTTATGTCTTGATTAATAAAATATTGCATAACCGACATTTTGCCACTTTAATATGATATAAATATTAAAAAATGAGCAATTAAGTTTTTGAAAAATTCAATTAATGGGAATTTTTTTAATTTCAGCATAAAAATAATACCACCATGAGCAAATGGCGTCGATTTAACG
>JAGQWW010000302.1 GCA_020436955.1 Saprospiraceae bacterium
TAAAGAAAATTATCGCTGCACTTTCCAGTTTGAAAAAGAAACACCGACTACCATTTTAACCTACCTGTTGAGAAATGCTCCGGTTGCCTTCCAAATCTCAAAAGACCGCCAACAAATTGTATTGGTACAACAGGAACGAAACCTGGTTACAGTCAGTGGTTTTATTCAGGATGAAAAATCGGGTGAGCGCCTGATCGGAGCCAACATTATTGACCTTTTAACAGGACAGGGAACAGCTTCTAACGAATACGGATTTTTCAGTCTGACACTGCCGGAAGGAGTTTTGGAACTCAGAATCAGTTACCTAGGATATACTGCGCAGTATGATAGAATTTTCATAAAAGAGAGTCAACAGAAAATCTATAATTTAAAATCAAACCTGACACTTGAGGAAATTGTGGTACTGGGTCGCCTTCCCCAAGGCAACCAAACACTATTGCAATCGGGGAGTAAGCAGGATATTGATATGGAATCGCTCTCTGCCTTACCAACGCTAGGTGGCGAAGTCGATGTGATGCGCATGATGGACATGCTTCCAGGAGTCCAATCAGGACCGGAAGGAGTAGGTGGATTGCACGTGCGCGGTGGCAATGCCGACCAGAATCTGGTGCTTATCGATGGTGTACCCATCTACAATGGTTCTCATTTGCTGGGTATCTATTCCATGTTCAACGATTTTTCTGTGCAAAAGGCAAGCTTGCAGAAAAGTGATTTTGATACCCGTCATGGTGGGCGACTATCCTCTGTGATGGATATCCGCTTGCGTGAAGGTAACCAGCAGGAATACCATGGAGGAATTGGATTAGGGCTTTTGACGACCAAAGCTTATGTAGAAGGGCCCATTCAAAAGGGGAAGTCTTCTTTTATGGTTTCAGGCAGGAGGTTGTTTTGGGATTGGCTACTTTCCCTAATTATCAACAACTCAGAATTGACCGACCTTCAATACCTCAAGTTTTATTTTTATGATTGGAATGCAAAGGTCAATTATACGCTCTCCGATAAAGATCGATTTTACCTTTCCTTTTTTAGAGGGGGAGATATTTTTGAATTCAATGATGAATATGGAGGATTATACAATGGTCCAAGGCCATCTAAGTCCATCTCGAATATTGTAGTTGACTGGGACAACACGGTACTTTCAGCCCGTTGGAACCATATTTACAACGATAGATTGTTTTCAAATTCCACTCTCACCTTTTCAAAATTTGATTTTCGCTTTCGGAACTACGAGCATACCTATTTCACAGATACCTTGGAGACGGATCTATTATTTTTTGATCAAAACATCTCCTCCATCATTGACTACACTCTAAAAACTGATTTTGATTTTTACTTATCTCCAGAACATCTTATAAAATTTGGAGGTGCTTATATCCATCATCTTTTTAAGGTTAGCACTGCTTCTGTTAGCTCTTTTTCAGTTACCAATCCACCAGAAGAGATCGACTTTGACATTGTAAGCGACCCTGAAAAACTGCAGGCAATCTATCCCTTACAAACCAGTCGGTCAAATGAATTAGTTGCCTACATCGAGGACAATTATCAGCTTTCACCCAATTGGAAAATCAAAGGAGGATTGTATAATGCAGCTTTCATTGTGCCCAACAAAACCTGGTTTTCTTTTCAACCCAGATTGACCATTTTAGGGAAACTACACCCCAAATTAAATTGGGAAACCAGCATTTCGCGCATGAATCAATTTTTACACCTGGTAACGGGATCCAACATTGGATTGCCTTCCGACTTATGGGTCCCCGCAACTGAGAATGTTGCACCACAAAAAGCAACCCAGGTAAGTTCAGGTATAAACTTCGATAGTCAAAGCGGATTTAAATTCTCACTTGAGGGGTATTATAAAAAGATGGACAACATTTTGACTTTTGCGGTTAATAACGAAAATCCCATCCCGACTGAGGTTAATAATTGGGAAGATGAAGTGATTGTTGGAGAAGGTTGGGGTTATGGTTTAGAATCGTTTTTTGCCTTTAACAAAGGAAAAAGTACTGGCCAGATTTCCTACACACTCAGTTGGGCTGAAAGATTATATCCTGAACTAAATAATGGAAAGAAGTACCCTTTTAAATATGATCGCAGGCATTTTATAAAGACATCCTATTTGTATCGCTTTTCTGAAAAGTTCCAAATGGGGCTTAACTGGGTGTATGGAACCGGTAATCCTTTTACAGCGAAGGAAGGGGAATTTTCCATTCCAGGATATGGTGAGTTTGATCTTTTTACCTCACGCAATGCAGTGAGATTGCCGGCATATCATCGTGCCGATCTTAGTTTCAACTTTATAAAAAAGAAAAAAAAGGGAGTCAGGGTCTGGAATGTGAGCATTTACAACATTTACAATCATCAAAATCCATTTTGGATTTACCAGACCACTGAAGACGGCGTATTGAGAACCAAGCAGCTTTCTATCCTGCCATTTTTCCCATCCTTCACTTATTCTTATCAATTCTGAGTTTTGAGTCTGAACCCGACGCCGTGAATATTTTCAATCTTTAGCGACTCGTCCTTTTTCAGATACTTACGCAATCGCGAGATAAAGACATCCAAACTCCTACCCAAAAAATAATCGTCTTCACCCCACAATTTGATAAGGATATCCGAACGCTTTAAAACCTGATTGGGGTTATCAACAAATAATTTTAAAAGGTCAGCTTCTTTCTGGGTAAGCGTTTCTTCCTGCTCACCATGCTTCAAAGTAAGGTTGGAATAATCAAAATCGAAGGTACCAAGTTGATTATTGGTTTTTAAGGCTCCACTGTTGATATTGCTTCTTCTAAGAAAGATTTCAATTTTCAATATCAATTCCTCAATGCTGAAAGGCTTGGTGATATAATCATCTGCACCAAGTTTTAGGCCGTGTATTTTATCTTCCTTGAGGGACTTAGCGGTCAAAAATAAGATGGGGATTTGCTCGTCCATTTTGCGGATTTCTCCGGCCAAGGTATAACCGTCCATTTCCGGCAACATCACATCAAGGACACACAAATCGAAATCTTCCGTCTTAAACAAGTCCAAACCTTTCTTTCCATCAGCGCTATGAACAACGTCATACCCTTGTAATTCGAGATTATCACGAGTTACAAAGCTCAAACTTTCATCATCTTCAACGTAAAGGATTTTCGCCTTCATATCAATTCGGTTTTTTGCGCTGGTTTATAGCAAACTGCATGTTATTCAAAATACGGCCATTTTTAACGCAAAACAGACGCAAACTGTTGCCAATTATTCTGAAAAACCTAAGTAGTTAGGAATACATACAAAAAAGTCAGTACCGTCACAGCGAATCCGGCCATGAAAACATTGTAAGAAAACGAGAGAAACCGGTACTTTTTATCAAGTACCTTTCCAAGGAAATAAAGGTCCCTGGTCATATTATCTATCAACAATTTATCGTCTTTAAAAATCTCGTCCATACCTTCCTGGTATTGCTTCAAATCCAGTTGAACGAAATTGCCAAAAAATACCAGGTTCTTCTTAATCTCTTCGGAAGGCGTTTGTTTTCCGTTTAAGCTGGTAACTTTTGGCCTGGCAGACAAGACTGCAAAAATCAAGGAGGTCAACCCACTGACGAGGAAAATTATCGAAGGCATCAATATCATTGGATTGGCCTCGGTCAAATTTCGGTAGGACAAAATGGAAATAATAACCGATATCAAAATAGCATTTACACTTATCATGATATTGGCTTTGTTGTCAGCGATAGAACTCAAATTGATATGATTGCGATAATTGGCTCTAAAAAAGGTCTGAATGGTTCTTTGTGCATTGGCACTTCCACTGTTGGAAGGAACCGACACCTTATCTTCAGCACCCAGCTTTTTTTGGAGCTTTTCGACTTTATTTTTTTGAAATAAAATATTAGCCGCGAGCTCAGGTTCATACAATTCCTTGCCGGCCCGGGTTAGAAATTGCACATTTAACAACTCCTGCAATTTGAACCTGGCCCAGGAAAAATCATCAAAATTTTGGTCTCCGCCCCACTCTCTTTCCAATTTTTCCAACGCTTCCATTTGCTGAAAATCAGCGCCAAATTTGATCCCCTGGATAGCATCTTTGAAAGTCTGAGCCAATAAAAATTCAGG
>JAGQWW010000303.1 GCA_020436955.1 Saprospiraceae bacterium
AAATCATTGGGTTGGCCGCTACCATCAAAATGACTGGGTACTGTATCCGGTAGTTGATCGATAAAATAAACCGGTAAGGTAATTAAGACCAAGATCCCTATAACACCCAAGACTTCGATGATGTAGTCGATGGGCTCGAGTTCGATTTTTATTTTGGGTTGGGGCATGAGATGAGTATGAAGTATGAAGTATGAAGTATGAAGTATGAAGTATGAAGTATGAAGTATGAAGTATGAAGTATGAAAATTACACACTTTCCGTAAATCGTACATCTTAAACCATAAATTTCTTCCGGCTACCGGCTACCGGCTACCGGGTTCCGGGTTCCGGCTACCGGATTTCCATTTAGAAAACTATCTTTGAAAATTCACCATCAAATAAAAACCAACCACATGACCCTGGGTGACTTTTTTGAATGGCTATCAACGCATCCGTTTTGGATACTTTCCTTTTTCATTTTCCTACCCTTGACTGCTTTCCTGGCCTGGCAAATCGGGAAAGGACAAGGACAGGAAAGTCCCTGGCGACAGATGTATGCAATTTTGATTTACCTGGTTTGTATACCGGGTATTTTCTCTATTACCTTAAGCCTTTACTTTTTTCTTTTTGAACATAACAGCATACTGGAAACCAATATCTACACACAGGTAATCCCGGTGCTATCCATGATACTAACCTTGTTTTTTATAAATAAAAATATTGCTTTTGATGACATCCCCGGATTTGAAAAGCTATCGGGTCTTATCTTTTTGATTGCCGCTGTCCTGGTTCTGATGTGGATTGTTGATAGGACCAGAATATGGATGATTATGCGTTTGCCGATATATTTGGCATTTCTGGTTTTTGCCGCTTTATTGATTATTGGAAGGATGGGGTGGTCGAAACTGAACCGATAAAGCCAGAGGGCCCGAATCATCTTTCGAAGCTTCGGGCCCACCTGGTGATTTCCGGTTAAATCTGATAGAAAACCATTGATTCGATTTAAGAAAGGCTTAGTAGGAAGGAATCAATCAAACCAATGGTTTCTTTTAATTTTAAGACTGGTCTACCAAATCAAACCTTACCGGAAGATTAAACTGTACTCTCACTTTAGTACCTCTTTGTTTGCCCGGAATCCATTCTGGCATCATGTTAACGATGCGTAATGCTTCATCTCCACATCCTGCGCCGATGTCACGTACGATTTCAGGATTAGAAATACTTCCGTCGGGCTCTACTACAAATCTTACCACAACCATTCCTTCTACACCATTTTCTCTCGCAATTTTGGGGTACTTGATGTTTTTGTAAATGAACTCCAACATCTTGCGATCCGCACATGCTTTTTTCTCCTTTGCATCTCCAGCCAAATCCTCACAACCAACAAATCTTGGCATTTCTTCTACTACCTTGAAAATCTCTTTCACGGCAGGAGGAGGCGGTGGAGGGGGAGGAGGAGGAGCCACGGTCTTGGGCTCATTACTGGCCACCGGTGCATTGTCTATGGAAGTCTCCATATCAATGGACTGGTCAATAAAGTCGGGAGTATCATCCTCTAAAATCAACTCGTCCGGAACTTCCTGAATAACGGAAGGGGGAGGAGGAGGAGGAGGAGGAGGCTCAACCGTACTTCGAGGTGGCTCCACCTGAATGTCTTCTTCCAAAGCAAGGTCGTAATCTGGAATATAAATATCGTCGTCGTAAGTAGTCCAGTTGAAGGCTGCAACCAAAATACCAACTGCGAAGGCTAAACTCAACAACCAGATAGTCTGTGAATATCTGAAGACGTCAACCTGCGGGTATTTGGTCCGCGCATCAAGTGGAGATTTAAATTTAGTGTCTTTGTTTAAGTCAGCTAAATTTTGCTTTTCTTTTTTAGACATGTACCAACGCATGCCAAGGATTACTGTGGCTATAGCCATCATAAAGAAAACTGAAAACCACATCATCCCACCGTTTGTAAATTCTATACCGGAAATCATAACTATGGGTTTTTGTGAATGAACTTTGTATTCCAAATTTAACTTCAATCATACCCTGTATCTGATGACCCCCATCATCATCAAGAGTGACATTCAGCAGAATCCTGATACCCCTATCCAAAAGCTAAAAATCTTTCAAAAATCATCTAAAAGTGTTTTTCAGCAGTCATTTCAAGCCTTTTGTTTATTCTTTTTTAAAAAAGATTAAACAGAATAACCGACTGACAGTTACGCTGATGTCTGGAAAAATTTATTAACCCAAAAAAAATCGATAATCATGAGGATTATTACCTTGACCTTGTTATCAGTCCTGCTGTATGTAGGAGCTTTCGCACAAACTGCCAGAGTACAGGTAATTCACAACTCACCCTCTCCGGTTGTGGACATCTATGCCAATGGTACTTTGTTATTGGACAATTTCGCTTTTAGAACAGCAACTCCTTACGTTGATATCCCTGCAGGTGTAATGATTGACCTGGCAGTTGCTCCTGCTACTTCTATGTCTGCCGACGATGCTATTGCCAATTTTGATGTAATGTTTGAAGATGGGAAAACTTACACAGTAATTGCCAATGGTGTGGTAGGCAACCCAGCTACTCCATTTAAATTATCGGTTTATGACGCTGCTCGTGAGGCAGCAACCGATGCCGGAAACGTAGATATTCTTGCATTTCATGGTTCACCGGATGCACCACCGGTAGATGTAAATGCATTTTTTGTTGGAAATTTATTGAGCAATTTTGCTTATGATAATTTCTCAAACGGCTACATCAGTGTACCTGCTAACAAATACTATCTAGGGTTAGGGGTTAGTGGCCAACCTGGCAATATTGCTGTGTTTGAAGCAGATCTATCAGCTGCTGCAGGCGCTTCTGTTACTTTGTTTGCCTCAGGATTTTTAGGACAGGATCCAGGTTTTGGATTCTACGCAGCGCTTCCTGATGGCTCAGTAATCCAGCTACCACTTAATCAGGGCGCTAACCTACAAGTCATCCACAATTCTCCCAGCCCAACCGTAGACGTTTACGCAAACGGAGCCTTGTTTGTAGATGATTTCGAATTTCAAACTGCAACCCCATTTACCTTACTACCTTCAGAAGCTGCCATTAGCATTGCTATTGCACCAGGTAATTCTGCCAGTGTAGACGATGCTATTGCAACCTATGATGTAAACCTGGAAGGCGGTAAAAATTATGTTGCAGTAGCGGCAGGTATCGTAGGAGACATGGACAACCCATTCAACCTTTACCTGACTGACATGGGCCGTACTGAAGCAAATGATGCTGCAAAGATTGACTTGATGGTATTCCATGGCTCACCTGGTGCGCCGGCTGTTGATATTTCTCCGGCGTTTGCCGACCCTGTTATTGAAAACCTTTCTTTTGGAGAATTCACTGGCTATTTGAGCCTCGATCCCGATAATTATTTCCTTGAAATAAGACCAAACGGCACTGACAACCTGGTTGGAACCTTTGGAGTAAATCTACAATCTGCTGCAGGTTTGAGTTTGGTAGCCTTCGCTTCAGGAATCGTTGGAGGAGATCCAGAATTTGATATCCTAGCTGCATTGCCTAATGGAAATGTGGTTCGATTGGTACCTGTTTCACTTGTGCAAATAATTCACAACAGTCCGGCAGCAGCGGCTGCAACCGTTGACGTATATGCCAACGCTGACAGGCTGATAAATGATTTTGCATTCAGAACCTCTACCGGGGCTATTTACCTGCCATCCAGAACACCATTTGACATTGGAGTGGCACCGGCCAATAGTACTTCTGTGAATGATGTCATTCAAACCATTCCAGGCGTAACCTTTGCTGATGGAAAATCATACACTGTTTTTGCAGCAGGCATTCCTGGTGATATGGATACTCCATTTGAATTACAGGTATTTGACGAGACAAGAATTTTGACTGATAATGCAGACAATGTAGATATCCTGGTAAATCATGGCGCTCCCAATGCGCCAGGTGTAGATGTAGGAGCAGATGGAGCAGGCTTGTTGATTGAAAATTTGGCATATGGAGATTTTGCTGGTTATCTATCTGTACCTGCAGACCAATATTTCTTGCAGATTTTCCCAAATGCTTCTGACGACTTAGTAGCTACTTATTCAGCTGACCTTTCAGAC
>JAGQWW010000304.1 GCA_020436955.1 Saprospiraceae bacterium
CCTACCTTGCAAAGATTTTTGAGGTTGACCGCGTTTTGATGTTTGCCGGGCCAAACGACTATAGCAACTTATTTGCCGCCCCTGCTCCCTGGTTAGCAGCCCCAAGTGCAACACCCCTTAAAAATTACTTTGGCTATCTAAGTCAGCTGGATGAAATAGTAGACTTTTCAAAACAATACCAAAATCTTGTTGCGCTGGGATTGTCTGGAGCTGGGGATACAACCTTAGTTGATAATGGTGCTCCACCCTATGGGAATTCACATTTTTTGTACACCCGACAATCACCGGGATTTGCTTTGCTACACCACAACACACCGATTAAGTTAGGTACCATCAATAACAAGGTTTGGACCTATATGTTGACTTCAGCTGTAACCAGTTCAACTAATACGCCTAACCATAATTTCCATTTTACCGTTTTCCCTAATCCAACCACTGGAAGCCTGGTCATAAATATCAATCAGGAACAAAAAAGCAGAGAGGTGATACTTCAAAACGCTTTAGGATATCCGCTTGAAAAATGGACCGTTGATCTACAAACAAATGAATTTAGCTTTGACATTTGCAAATTTCCTCCAGGAGTTTATTTTTTAAGCATTGAAGGAACAATATTAAAAATCATCAAACAATAAAAGGAGTATCAAGTCATTTCCTGTTACTTATTTTTGAAGACAACCATCTCTATTATACAGAAAATCTCTTTTCAATCAGTGCCGGCCCCTTTTCCGAATCTTCCTTTTCAAAATATTCCCTGCTTTATTTTTAAAATGCTAAGGAACCAAGACATTGAAATAAAGTAATTATCCGGCAACGTTTCTATTCAATCATAAAACCCTGCTTAAACATCCTCCTAATGAAGTTTCTATCCCTTTGGTTAGCAGTTCTGGCACCCATAATCGCATGCTCCCAAGGACCATCAAAATTCAGTAAGTATTCCATTGGAATTGAAGTGAATGTTGGACACTCTTTTCCAAATTTACAACCAGAGCAGACGCATTGGAAGGGGACTTTTTATCCTGCAGGTGGCATTAGTTTATGCGTTTCAAACCGGATCAATCAAAAGTGGATAAGTGATCTGGGAATTGGTATTACCGGGTACGCACTGACAAATAAAGGATCTGTAGATAAGTATGTCCTGAATTTTGCTTCCCCAACTATCTCTACAGGCATCAGTTACAATTTTTTCAACCGGAAAGGCAAAGAAAACTTCTTAAAGGTAACCACAGGTTTACAAGCAGGTTATCAGGGAGCATTTACAGATGAATTTGAAACCTATTCGGTGGAAATTGAAGGTAAATCAATCGTCTATCCTTATGTGAGACCTGAAATCGGTATTCGCCGATATTTTAAAAAACGGATGAAAGGTAGCCGGTTTAAAATGGCCTATGAATTTGGAACTTTTTTTCGATACAACATCCTAACCCTTGGCAAGGTAACCATAACAGAACAAGATTTTGAAATCGCCTTTCAACCAAACGGTAACATACTTGGCGGATATTTCAAAGTGTTATTTCCAACAGGAAGAAAGCGGGTCAAAATGAAAAAAGAATCTGCAAAAGAACTCCCTCCTATCATTTACAATCCTAGATTTCTTAAATAATGAGTTTCAAACATCAATTTGAATTTTTCCTGTGTCTTTCAACCTTTCCACTTCTGAGGTAACAGGCTCTAAAGTATTCGGTTTTGTGGTATATGCCGCTTTTACAAATAATGGTTTCACAGTCAACTTACTGTCGGAAAAACTTTCCTTCTTAAATTTAAACAAACAAATCACCTACGTTTCCTTCCATAAAAAACATCTAAAACCCAATTGATGGAAATTCAAAAGTCCCTTTAAAAATCGATCCAGTGCTAAGGAACGCTAAACTGCAAATGGCGATGGGGGTTCTTCCATTTTTTCAAGAATCCAAACCTTAAAGGCACAATTGCCTGTACTATTTTACTATCCTTGGAAAATCGATTGCAAATTTCAAATTAAATAAATCGTCAAAACAGGGATCCAAATACACCATTTTAATGATATCTTCGGAAACCTATCGACTTTAAAACAGCTATTTGAAAAGGAAGGATATTACCCTATTACCTAAAACCTAAATTGACACTTTTATGAAAACAAACATTTACCTAATCCTGGCCATTGCTCTATTTTATTCCCACTTTTCTTTATCAGGCCAAACTGATTGCAGGCAAGCTACTTTCCAGTCTGAGTTGGATGTAAACAATGTAAGAGCCAGGCTAAGAATTGCCGGTGACCTTTGGTGGGACGGTTCTGATGGCAAATACATCATTCCAAAAGTACCAACCGGACAGCCGCAGGTTTCTGCCATTTTTGCAGGTGGACTTTGGATGGGAGCTTATGATGCTCAAGGGTCTTTACGATTAGCTGCGGCATCTTATGGTTCGTCACAAGGCGATAATGATTATTATGCAGGGCCCCTTGACGATCAGGGGCAAACCGACAGGGACCAATGTGACAATTTTGACCGTATTTGGGTAACCGGGTCCTCTGATATCAACAAGCATATTGATGACTGGAACGATAATGGAGTGATTGATGGCCCGATTCCATCCTCTTTGCTTCGTTGGCCTGCAAAAGGCAATCCCAATTTCTTTACCCAGTTTGGTTTCGAACTTCCGGAACAGGACCTCGCTCCTTTTTTCGATCAAAACATGGACGGCAGGTATGATCCAGATGATGGTGATTATCCTGACATCAATGGTGCGGACGAAGGCCACTGGATGGTTTTCAATGATGTAGGGAATGCTCATGAGGATAGCGGTGGATTCCCGCTTGGTATGGAGATTCATTTACTGGCGTATGCCTTTTCTTCCTTGGATTCTTCGATCAATCACACTACATTTTATGACTACACTTTTTATAATAAATCAGGAAGCAGCCTGGATAGTTTTTTTACAGCACTTTGGGTAGATGCTGACCTTGGCTGTTATACTGATGATTATATCGGTTGTTCGCCTGCAAAAAATATGGCATATGTTTATAATATGGATGCCGTAGATGGAAATTCAGGATGCAGTTGTCCTGGTGGTGTTAATACTTATTGTGAGGATATTCCATTGGTTGGAATCAAACTTTTGAAAGGATTAGAAGCAGGGAGAAATTTTGACTCCAATGGAATGCTGGTAACCCCACCTGCCGGTGCAACACCCGATACCATAATAAATCTTGGACTTACTTCCTTTTTATATTATCAAAATAACAGCGGATCTCCTGCTCCTCCAGTTGCCATTACGGACCCACAAGTGCCAAACGAATATTACAGACTGATGACCGGTGCATTTAGAGGGGGTGAAAGACTAACATTTGGTGGAAATGGTTATGATCCTTCAAGTACCAATTACACTCCATTTGCCTTTCCCGACAATCCGGCTGATCCCAACGGCTGGTCCATGTGCTCGGCCAACATTCCGGCCAATGATCCTCGAATGGTTTTAGGTTTTGGCCCCTACAGAATGGAAGCAGGTGCAATTAATCGTATGTCATTTGCAGTCATTTACCAGGCTGATGTACCCCACCCTTGTCCTGATGTTTCAGGACTGGAAGCCATTGGGGATGATGTCCAGAACTTTTACAATGGGAATGTACTCACTAATACCATTGACGTAGCGTATGAAAATTCGGGTTTATTGGAAATTGTACCAAACCCATTTTCAGCATATGCAACACTGAAATTCCCAACTACCCTTCAGCAAAATGTAACTGTAAATATTTATTCCTCGCAAGGAGTTTTGATAAAAACCATGCAACAGGAAATGATAGGAAACGATCTAAGGCTAGAAAGAGCCGGATGGCCTGCAGGTATGTATTTGGTTAGCGTTAGTGACCAAAAGGGAAAACTTTATAAAGGCAAGTTTATCCTCCAATAGCGATTGCCAAAAAAAAGAATGACTGTCATTTAAAAAGTGGCAGTCATTCTTTTTTAGTCCGAAAATTCAAATGTTTAATAAATAATCGATGATGACTGACATCCACCCGAAATCACCTATGCGTGATAAACAAATTACAAGTAAGTTTTATACGGAAAGATTAGGATTTAAGGAATTTGGAAAGCAAACTGTCT
>JAGQWW010000305.1 GCA_020436955.1 Saprospiraceae bacterium
TCCAGCTACACTCATTCGCCTAACGGCCATCGAATAAACAAAAATGGAACATTGGAATTTAACAATACAAGGAAAAGTACAGGGCGTTTGGGAATCGGTAGCCGGGGTACGGTGGCCGGTGGCCGGCTGATTCTCGACATTAATTTTATAGAGGAATTATGGATTTTGATATGGGAAAAATCATAAAACATTTTACAAAACACGATCCGGCTACCGTAAACCGGCAACCGGCTACCGAAAAGAAAAAATGGAACATTGGAATTTAACAATACAAGGAAAAGTACAGGGCGTTTGGTTTCGTAAATCGACTCAGATGAAGGCTCGGGATTTGGGGCTTAATGGCTTTGTTCGAAATCAGCCTGATGGTTCCGTGTATGCTGAAGCAGAAGGCTCTGTTGAATTGCTAAAAGCTTTCGAAAAATGGTGTTGGGAAGGATCTCCGCTTTCTGATGTCAAATCAGTAATAACTGAAAAAGGTGCAATCGTAGGTTTTTCAGATTTTGATATACAGCGATAGGTTTATCATTTTAATAAAAACTTCAAATTTTTACCTTTGGGCGCTTTTTAAAATAAAAACTCACCCTATGTCTTCAACCAAAAAACCTTCTTTAGTAATCCTGGCAGCCGGTATGGGCAGTCGATATGGTGGATTGAAACAAGTAGACAGCGTCGGTCCCGGTGGAGAAGCCATTATTGATTATTCTGTTTATGATGCATTACAGGCTGGTTTTGGAAAGATCATTTTTGTCATCCGGAAGGACATAGAAGAAGCTTTTAAAGAGAAAATTTCCCAAAAATGGGCATCTATTGCTGAAGTAATTCATGTTTTTCAGGAGCCTGATTTGGGTCTTCCGTCAGATATGCCAGCTGATATGCCTGAACGCGAAAAGCCTTGGGGAACAGCACATGCTGTGTTGGCTGCAAAGGAGGTCATAAATGAGCCTTTTGCTGTAATCAATGCAGACGATTATTATGGCCAGAAGGGATTTCAGAAAATGGCTGACTTTTTAAATATGGAATGTACACCTGAGATGTTTTCCATGTTGGGTTATGTGCTTAAAAATACTTTGTCTGACTTTGGATCAGTATCAAGAGGGGTATGCTCGATGGATGAAAACCATTACCTGACTACCGTTACAGAGAGACATAAAATCAGAAGGGAAAATAGCCAAATTCTTTTTACTGATGAGAATGGAACAGATCAACCTTTATCCGACACTGATTTAGTTTCCATGAATTTCTGGGGCTTCCATCCTTCCATCATGTCTACGATTGAGACCGGTTTCCAGGAATATGCCCGCAACAACTGGCAAAATCCTAAGGGTGAATTCTACATTCCTTTTGTGGTCAATAAGTTGATTGATGAGAACAAGATCTACTTGAAAGTTATCGCCAATGACGATCAGTGGTTTGGTGTAACTTACCAGGAAGACAAACCTATTGTGCAGGCAGCTATGCAGGCCATGGCTGACGGCGGGCAATACCCTACTCCGGTCTGGAAATAAGTTCCTGTAACTCTTTAAAATATTGCATCATGAGGGACCAATATTTAATGAGTTCCTCAATTTCCTCTTTTGCTTGCAGTTCTTTTAAGGCATACACTTTCAACCTGATGTTGGCCCTGTACATTTTGTAATACAAAAACAGCCATTCATCTTCCGGTGTGTAAATGACTTTATAAGCTCCATTGTATCTTTTCAAAAAATAGGAAGAAAGGTCGTAAAGCCCCCAATACTCCAGATCCATCGACAAAAAAGCTAACTCTGATAAGATATCCTGGAATCGAAAATGATCATTAAACTCAATACAGTCGAAAAGAATAGCTTTGTCCGGATACAAGAAAATGTTGCGTGTATGTAAATCTCCGTGCCCGTCTATGTAAAACCCTTCCTTTTGACGTTTTTGCCACCTTGAATAGACTTTGTCCCAAAATAGCTGAGCAAAACCTTTCAAACTTTCCAATTGGATAGGCGGAAACTTCTCCAGCTTGGTTTGCAAATGAAAAAGGTCATCAAAATCCGCAATGAGCTTTTCTTTGGGTACATCAATGCTGGGTCGCGCCGTTTTCTTATGAAAATCGGTTAGTTTATTGACTAAATCATCTATTTGAGAGGTCCGAATTTGATTGGATGCGGCTAAAACATCCATGCGAAATGCGTTATCCAGCCTTTCCATTTTCAAAGCATACGCTACCACTTCACCTTTTTCATGCAAGGTTGGTGCACCATTCACTTCATAAATGGGAACAACAGATTTATAGATTTCCGGGGAAAATCTGCGATTGAGTTCCAGCTCCCTTTCACAATAAAACTTCCGTTTTTCAAGGGTCGAAAAGTCTAGAAAACTATAATGGACGGGCTTTTTAACCTTGTAGGCAAATAAACCGGCAAGGATAACCCAGGAAGAGTGCGTCTCAAAAAGACGGACATTATCTTCTCCGTTTTCCTGCTGGAAATAAGTAATCAGGCTTTGGATATCGTTTTTCTTCATTGGGTCTTGATGTATTGGTTGGCGATGGCCACCATTTCATCCAGGTCTAGCGAATCGGACCGCAATTGTAAGAAACCCTTCGTAATGAATTCAAATTCAGACTTTATTTTTTTGTAAACAGCAAAGTCTGCTTCACTATCTGCCCTTTTGAGGCTGGTCCGTTCTTTAATAACTTCTTCAGAAGCAGTAATGCTGAAAATGTGTAAGGGTACGTTTTTTTGAAATGCAATATTGTAAAAGGAATTCCTAACAGTAGCAAGGAAAAAGGTGCTATCTACGATCACCGATTGGCCTGGCAGGGCATCTGCGGTTTGTTCCATAAGGGCCTGATAAACTTTTAGCTTTGAAAACAGGTCATATCGACCCATCAGGCCCATATGCTTACGCATAGCATCACTGTTGTAATGCAAACAGCCATTTTGTGCGGCCAAAGCAGCAGCAAATGTTGACTTCCCGCTACCAGGCAAACCGGAAACCATTATCAGCATAAACTGGCAATTTATCTAACTACCAATAATGGTGTGTTTTTAATATGAGAAACCAGATTCTCAGTTACACTTCCAAAAAGGAAAGACTCAAACGCTGAATGTCCCTGTGCACCTACTACACACAAATCTGGTTTATTTTTTTCAAGGTATTCGACGATAGCACCGGAGATATTGTGCCAGGAGTTTTCCACGATTTCAAAATCAAATCCTTTTTTAGGAAGGTTATTGGTTTGCAAGAACTCCTGGAAGGAAGTTTCTGCTGTTTCCTGCAACATTTTATTGAAACCCTGATATTCTTCGCGGTTGAGGTAAAACCCTGTTGGCGGGTAATCTATTACATACAATGCTTTTACCTTCATATCCGGGTGCTTCAATTGCATATCCAATGCGGTACTCAAAGCACGAGCTGAATTTTCAGAATAATCTACCGGAACCACTACTTCTTTAATTTCAACTTTGGCAGTATCCGTCACAAACAAAACAGAAGCTTTCTTAAGATTTCTTGCCAGGCGTTTGGCAGTAATTCCACTGCCTGTAGATTCGGTTTTTTTACCTACCACCACCAAATCAGGGTCTTTAACGCCTACCCAATGCACCAATTGGTGATAAGGGCGACCTTCCAAGGTATCGATTCCGATTTCGATATCAGTCATTTTTCCGAAATGCTCATCTACTCCTTCCTTGATTTTTGCCTTCACTACTTCATCCAAAGGCTGGTCTGGAGCAAATTTTTTATGAAAATCCAGAATCTTATTGTCCGGAGAGGAAAAATCCGGGACGATATGGGTAAAATAGACTTTTTTAGTTCCAAATTGATTAGCAAAAAGATGGGAATAAGACATCAATTTTTCATCCATCTCCGTCAAATCAAGTGCTGTAAGAATAACCGGGAAGTTTGCCATGACTTATTAATTTTTTGCTTAGGAAATATATTCAAATTTGACTCCTAATGTAAGCTTTCCGTATGATTTCCATCAAAGGAATATATGATTAGGATCAAAGCGCTCCATCTGAAAATTACAATTCTGCCTCTTCGTTTGATTTAATATTGCCCAGAATGGAAAACAAGATATACAACGGGATAACAAGATAC
>JAGQWW010000306.1 GCA_020436955.1 Saprospiraceae bacterium
ATTTCTGTTTAACAATCGGTAATTATGTATTGATGCGCTTTTGTTTTTAAGCGCCACAAACCTATCAATTGTTCAACAAAGCAACCAGCATTTGGTCCCTGGAGAAGTTCATTATGACGAAAGCTTTACAAAAGAGAGATCAATTCGTATTCTTCCAGGTTTTATAGAAATCCGGCATGGAAGGACGGTCCACCGGCACTTCTCTTAAAGGCTCCACCGCTTTTAATCCTTCCATACAATCAGCAGGCAACTGTTGGTACAGTTCGGTTCCCTTTGTTTTCCAGGCTATCATTTCATCACTCACTGTTTTCACTATCTTTCCAGGATTGCCCACCACAAGACTTCTGGCAGGTATTTTTGACTCTGCTTTTATAAAGGTTAGAGCACCTAAAATACATTCGTCCCCAATCTCAGCATTGTCCATGACTACTGAATTCATCCCTACCATCACATTGCGTCCGATAGTTGCGCCATGTATTATTGCGCCATGACCAATATGAGCAGCGGCCATGAGTCGAACAGTTACGCCCGGAAACATGTGGATAGTACAATTTTCCTGCACATTACAACCATTTTCAATAATAATCTGCCCCCAGTCCCCACGTATGGCAGCACCAGGTCCGATGTATACTTTCTCTCCGATTATCACATTTCCAGTAACAGTTGCTTGCGGATGAACAAAAGCAGAAGGATGAACAACCGGTATATATCCATTAAATTCGTAGATCATTGTCCTTTTTTGACAAAATTAAAAAGGGATGGGAAAGGCACACAAAAATTTAACATAGGAACGTTATGTTTATTTAGATTAATTCTAACTTTGCATAAAATTCTACTACATGGCTAGGCATATTCCTTCAGAAAAAAGGGAAAATCCAACGGGACTGCAACTACCATTCCCCCTACCTGTCATTCAGTCCAAGTCGAAGAAGAAAAAATGCTGTAAAAAATATAAAAAGGGAAAAGCCTGTAAGAGCTGCCCAAAACATTAGGGAAGTATGGTGTATGAGTTTTGAAGTAGGAGGAAGGATGTAGGATGGAAGATGAAGGAAGGAAGATGTAGGATTAAAGTAATTAACCCCCTCATTCCGTACTTCGTAAATCGTTATCCGTAAATCCAAACAAGCATCCAGCGACTAGCAACTAGAGACTAGCAACCATCCCCTACCCCAACGTCCACTCAGTTCCGTCTTTGCCGTCTTTGATGACAACATTGACTTCATTGAGTTTGTCGCGGATTTTATCGGCAGTAGGCCAGTCTTTGTTTTGACGGGCATTTTGGCGTAGCTCGATGATAAGCTCCATAAGGCCATCCATTACCTTGAACTCTCTTCCACCTGATTCCATCTCATCTAAAAGTCCGAAAACGTCAAAAACAAAAGCTTTTACTGTTTCCTGCATTTTAGCGAAAGTCTCTTCGGTGACGTCGTTCCAGCTTAGGTGACCATCTTTTAGGCCATTGATTTTGGTAACCAATTCAAACATCTTAGCAAGGGCCTTTGGTGTGTTGAAATCGTCGTTCATTTCGTCATACAGACCATCCAACAAGTCAAGGATTTCTTTATCCAGGGCACTTGCATTTCCATTGCCTGGGTGCTTTAGTCCGGCCAGGGTACGGGTAGCTTCCATCAATCGCTTGTAGCCTTTTTCAGCGGCAGCCAAAGCATCGTCAGTAATATCCAACGGGCTTGCATAATGAGCTTGCAGGCTGAAAAAGCGAAGTACCATCGGGCTATAAGCTTTGGATACATGTGGGCTGTCCCCTGTAAACAATTGTGGTGGCGTGATGGTGTTACCATCTGATTTTGACATCTTACGGCCATTCATCAACAACATGTTGGAATGTAGCCAGTAACGTGCCGGGGTGCATCCACATGCACCGTAATTTTGCGCTATTTCGTTTTCATGGTGTGGAAATTTCAAATCATTTCCACCACCGTGAATATCAAATGTCTGACCCAAATATTTCGTACTCATCGCAGAACACTCCAGGTGCCAACCAGGGAAACCTACGGACCAGGGTGAATTCCAATGCTGCAAATGCTCAGGCGATGCTTTCATCCAAATAGCAAAATCTGCAGGGTGGTTTTTCTCATCCTGATTTTTCAAATCATCACGAGATTCGGCAATCAAATCTTCAATTACTCTACCTGAAAGTTGACCATAAACACCTTTATCCTTGGCAAACTTCAACGTATCGAAATAAACAGAACCATTTTTCACATAAGCATATCCATTGTCCAGGATGGCCTGCACCATTTCGATTTGCTCAATTATGTGCTGGGTAGCTCTAGGTTCAATAGATGGAGGCAGCGTATTGAGAATACGCATAATATCATGAAAACCGATGGTGTACTTTTGTACCAGTTCCATTGGTTCCAATTTTTCTAAACGGGTAGCTTTCAAAATGCGATCTTCCCCGTCGTCTAAAAGGTGTCCTACATCAGTTATGTTTCTAACATAACGCACCTTATATCCTAGGAACTTAAACCAGCGAAACATAATATCAAAACCCATAAATGTGCGGCAATTACCTAAATGCACATCATTGTAAACGGTAGGACCACAAACATACATGCCTACATGGCCTTCATGCTGTGGGACAAATTCTTCTTTTTTACGGGTAAGGCTATTATAAATATGCAATTTGGAAGCCATGCTGATTTTCGTTTTTTCTGGGATAGTAAAGCTAATAGTATAGGTAGAAATACGTTTTTGGACATAAAGGTTTCAAAAAGGAGAAATAACCTTTTCTGTACCCAAATTTAGCAACCTGTAAAAGGGCGATTAGTTTAAGCGCTCCAGGCAAAATTGCACAAATCGGCGTACAATGCCCTGGGTTTCTCTTTTTGCTTTAAACATCCCCATATGACCTACCTTCGGTAAAATATGGATGTCGGCAATCGCTGGTAAATGGGTTTGCTCAACACTTAATTCGTAAGCAATAGCCGTATCTAATTCTCCTACAATAAAAAGCACAGGCACCTTGATATCTTCCAACACTTTGGCGTTATCAGGACGATCCTTCATTGCTTTCAATGCTCCTGTAATTCCTTCCTGCGTATATCTGGCAGCACGGTGTATCATTTTATCAACCAGGAAAGTATGACTGCGGGCAAATTCATCAACAAATAGCTTTGGAATAAATTGCTTCACAAACAATTGATGACCATGGGACTCAATAAATTCAACTGCTTTATCACGGGAACCTTTTTTATCATCTGTATCAGCAAAAGGATGAGAGTGAAACAATCCAAGCCCCATCAATTTTTCAGGCGCTTGTTTAGCCACTTCCAAAGCAACATAACCACCCATTGAATGGCCAATCAATAGAAATTTTTCAGCATTCAATTCATTCAACACAGCCAAAACGGCTTCGGCCATATAACTGATGGTAATATTTTCAACAGGTTCTGATTTACCCAGGCCCGGTAGGTCAACTAAAATCAGGCGGTTTTCTTCGAAGGGTTCAAGGTAATCTTCCCACATGGAGCTATCTTCACAAAAACCATGAAGAAAAACCAATGGAGTACCTTTTTGACCTATAACAGAATAAGCAACTTTCTTATCCTTATAGAGAATAGTTTGCATCGTATTGCAACAATTAGACAGTCGGTTTACTAATCGATTTCCATATCTACGACAAACTATTGAAAAGCTTATCGTACAGGGGTGCTAAGATAGTCCAATCGTAAGGTGTCACAAAATTTCGGCTTTTTCGGTTTTCCCTTATTTGGCTGATGTTATCACATGCCCAATTTAATTTTTCAAAAAGCTCATTTTCAGCATCATACAGAAAATCACCAGCCTCCTCAACAGGTATATGCCCGGGGAATGCCAAACGGTTGGGAAGTATAGGATAGGTTTCGCAGTACATCGCTTCCACCGCACTCAACCCGAAGAAATCCTGGTTACTGGTGACTGGCAAAATATCAGCCAACCACAACCATCTGGCATAATCTTCAAACCTATCCACAAAACCAACGTGTAAGATTTCATCCTTCAGCTCCCTTTTCGCTTCGTCGAAAATAGAGGGTGATTTTTTATAGGATTCTCCCAAAACCACTA
>JAGQWW010000307.1 GCA_020436955.1 Saprospiraceae bacterium
GCTCCACCATTTGGATTCTCAAGGGTAGCAATCATCTCCCAACTACCATTTGGAAGGGTAAATCCGTCTGTTTGAATCATACCTCTTTCACCGGGAAGTAAAACACCGGTCCAGTCATACGTTTCTGTTCTACCAAGACCAGGCAATTCCATTACCACCTGAAGACTGGTAACAGTATCAGTTCCTTTGTTTTCTACATAGAAAGAAGGATAGGAGGTATTCTCACAATAAAATTCTCTGGTTTGTGCCTTGATGAGCATTACATCATTCTGAGCTAAAGGATCTGCAGGTGTATATCCCTGGTCTACCAACCAGTTGAAAGCAGCCAATAGATCGATGATACCCATACCATAGGTGTTGTCTTCACCCGGTTCGCCAAGGTCTCTGGCTGACATGTACAAAGCCATTTTAATATCTCTTCCCAATACATCAGGAAAGGCTTGTCTCAATAGTAAAATTGCACCTGCAACATGTGGCGATGCCATAGAAGTTCCAGATAAATAATTGTATTCACCATCTGGATAGGCAGAACGTACATTTTGGCCAGGAGCAGAAACTTCAGGCTTTATCTCCAAACTTCCGGTTCCACCACAACGAGATGGACCTCTACTGGAAAATGAAGCAATAGGCAAAGCCGGGCTGTTTCCATTTAGGGCACCTACTGAAAATAGGTTTACCAGGTCATAATTGATATTATGCGGAGGAGTCAGCGTAGAGTCTCCAGGTCCTGAATTTCCTGCAGAGAAAATAATAGAGATACCGACTGCTTCTGCAGCTTGTAAAATATCTACATAGGGACTGGAACATTCGTCCTGCAAACTTGGGTCTCTCCATGAATTATTGATTACATCAGGGATATCTGTAATGGTAGCCGGATCGCCATCTGGATCAATGGCCCATTGGAAAGCTCCAATGTTATCTTCCGTACCCGGACTAAAACCACAAATAATCAGGGCTCCAATCCAGTTGGCATCGAAAGCTACCCCGATTGTATCGTTGGTCATGCGATCCAATCCTATCATTGTACCTAGTGTATGGGTACCATGGCCATCACAATCGTAAGGAAAGTCCGAGCGGTCTTCCCATTCGTACCACGATTCTCCAGCGTCTTTATACCATCCCATGTAACGGCTTGTATAACTTGGATGGTAAGGGTCGATTCCGGTATCGGCACCCATGGCAATACGGCCTGCTCCGGTATAACCCATTTTCCATAATTTATCAGCATTGATTGCTAATAAACCCGATTCAACTCCATCGGGAGCCGGTGGGGGAGGCATAGCACAAGACTCTTCAAAGTACTCCACCAGTTCGATGGGTGCATTTAAATCTATGGCCTGAATGTCTTTTCGGTTGGCCAATTCAAAAATCAATTCTTTTTTAGCTTTCAAAAAGATAACATTCGCAATCCAATAGGAGTGGATAGTTTTCTGTTGTGCTAGTGGGTTGCCATCCAAAAACGAAAGGACATCAGCCTGGGTTGCTGAAGCTTTGTTTTTCAATGCCGCTATTACTGCAATTGAACGTTCCTGAATACTTGCACCTTCTGCAGTTAATTGCAGATCGAGCGCTTTTGCATTGACACGATCAGCCATTTGCAAACCTATGTGGTGCCAGCCATTAGGTTGAGCTTCAATGTCTTGCCAAAGTCGGTCAGAAATGACCGCTTTAAAATTATTTTGCGCGATGGCAGCAAGGGAATAAATAGAAAAAACAAGGAGTAGGGCTTTCCTCATAACTGGTGGTTTTGTGCGATATTTTCTTAAAAATCTAGTCCAAAACCCAAAAATAGAAATTCACATCAGGAAAGTCTCATTCAAGTGCCCAAAAAGTATCCTTCCTTACGAATTGGTAAGATAAAATTAGGAGTCTTTGGTTGCTAAGCCAATTATTATTTCGAAAGCCAGGGCCTCGAGGAATTATTTATCCATTTTGTTGAAAGTCTTGATGGCCTCGTCCCACATTCGCTGGAAAAATGGAAGGCTCTTCTCCCATATTTTGCGCATCTCAGCCGGATATTCTGTAAGGACTTCGTAGGTATGTGATTCCTTTTTGGTTTGAGGACCTATCAAATCGGATTTATCTACAAACCAAACTAGCATACTCAAAAAGAAAACATACAACATCGCCATAACGATACCCCCTATGGTCTTGTTTATAAAATTGATATGGGCCGATTGCAGGATTTCTTCCAGTGTTTTACCCAGCATTCTAACAAATAGCAAGGTAAGTCCAAAACATATTACAAAAGCCAGCACAAACAAAAGCACACTTTCATAATGCAAAAGGTCAGAAAGGAAAAGTGTAACACTCGGAGTGAAACGCACAGCAATAACGAATCCCAGGAAAAGGGAAACTGCATAAAAGACGGTTTTGATGATTCCGCTTTTGTATCCGTGGTAAAATCCACCGGCAACCGTAATAAGGAAAAGGATATCAATTATCATAGTCGCAAATGTAACCGCTTTTCGATTCACGGTGTATTTTTTTAGCTTTGAGATATAGAATTTTCGTCTAATACATGCTTATGAAGTTTTTTCTGGTTGCGATACTATTTTTCCCTTTTTTCCTTTTTAGCCAATCTGTAAAAGTGCAGGTGTTGGGCATTGCTCAAGATGGCGGATTCCCACACGCAGGCTGCAAAAAGGAGTGCTGTTTCTCCCATTTGCAACACCCGGAAGCCAGGAAAATGGTGTCCTGCCTTGGATTGAAAAATGAAGCAAGCAATACAGCCTGGATGTTTGAAGCCACGCCTGATTTTAAGTTTCAACAGGCTATTTTGTTGGAAGATAAATTCAACCTAAAAGGTATATTTTTAACCCACGCCCACATAGGCCATTACACCGGATTAATGCACCTCGGAAGGGAAGTAATGGGCGCAAAGCAGGTTCCGGTCTTTGCCATGCCCCGTATGGTTGATTTTTTAAAAAATAATGGACCTTGGTCTCAGTTGGTATCTCTTGAAAATATTGTTTTGCAACCCCTGGCAGCAAACTCCCCCGTAGCACTGGAAGAAGGTATCACCGTCACACCAATTTTGGTCCCTCATCGCGACGAATTTTCAGAGACCGTAGGATATTGGGTAAAAGGACCCAACAAACAGTTTTTGTTTATTCCTGATATCGATAAATGGGAAAAATGGGATGAAGATTTAATCAATTGGCTCCAAAAAGTAGACTATGCTTTTTTAGACGCCACCTTTTTTGAAAATAAAGAAGTCCCCGGTCGCGATATGTCTGAAATCCCACATCCCTTTGTGGTAGAAACCATGCAGAAACTAGAAAATATCCCACCTTCTGAAAAAGACAAAGTCTATTTTATCCATTTCAACCACACCAATCCGGTATTGCAAGAAAACTCAGATGCCAGAAAGCTAATTTTAAAAAATGGATTCCACTATGCTGAAGAGGGGATGGTGTTTGGTCTTTAGTCTTTGGCGGCTGTTGGCTATTAGCTGTTGGCCATTGGCATCTTTCATCCTCCATCCTCCATCTTTCATCCTCGATCCCCCATCTCCAATCCCCCATCCCCAATCTCCATCCCCTATCTCCAATCCCCCATCCCCAATCTCACTTTCTAAAAGCCTTCCGAATAAGAGGCAGACTCGCATCAAACAAAGCAGGATTTCCGGCAATAATTTCCTGGCCGTATAGATAATTATCCCCTCCTTTGAAATCGCTGACTTTTCCTCCGGCTTCCTGGACGATGAAAGCGCCTGCAGCTACATCCCAGGGGTTAAGGGAGTATTCGTAAAACAAATCAAAGCGTCCGGCAGCTACATAAGCTAGATCAATGGCTGCTGCACCCATTCGTCGAAGTCCTCTTGTGTTGTGCATAAAATATTTAAACACTTCAAAATAGGCTGCTTCTCTTTCATAATCATAGTAAGGAAATCCGGTGGCAATCAGGCTATCTTTCGTGTCACTCGTGCTGCTAACCGAGATAGGTTCATTGTTTAAAAATGCACCCTTTTCTTTCAGCGCATAAAAACAATCTTTCCGGGCTACATCCAGGATAATCCCAAAATTGGTTGTACCATCTTTTTGAAGCGCAACTGCAATAGCAAA
>JAGQWW010000308.1 GCA_020436955.1 Saprospiraceae bacterium
GGCCCAATTACCATTCCTGCAAATTCCATTAAAAACACCGTCCTGGAACTAACCGTAGGTATCCGCTTTATCAGAAAGGTAATTTACATAGATTAGGAAGTTTTACTTAGACTTTTTGTTTTATCGCAAAGTCGCTAAGTACGCAAAGAATTAAGGCCTTCAGGCCTTTAAAAAATCCTGCTAATCCAAAAATCCTGCTAATCCTACTCCACTTCCTCGTAATCAATATACTCTCCTTCACTGGACTTATTATTGCCGGTAGCTTGCTGACGGGTATTATCCTGGATAGGTTCCTGTCTACGGTTGCCAAGGGAATCGTTTTGGCTCGGTCCTGCAAACAATGGTTTGAGAAACCATTGATACACTAAATAAGAAAGCAGAAGGTAGACGAGGAATTTCATTTGGAAAGAATTGGTTTTTGGCTGGATTTCAATATTTCAGAAATCCAACCAAAAACGAAATGTAAGTTCCTTACCGGGAACTAAATTATTATTCAAACACCAATTATCGTATTAAACAGCTTTGTCAGAACCTACCGCTGCACCCAGGAACTCCCTGTTCAATCTGGCGATATTTTCTACGCTGATTTCTTTTGGACACTCAGCTTCACAAGCAGTAACGTTCGAACAGTTACCAAATCCTTCCTGGTCCATTTGTTTTACCATGTTCAGCGCTCTTGAGCTGGCTTCTACTTCACCCTGAGGCAATAAACCCAGGTGAGAAACTTTAGCAGAAACGAACAACATAGCTGAAGCATTTGGACAAGCGGCTACACAAGCACCACATCCGATACAGGCAGCAGCATCAAATGCTTTGGAAGCTTCTTCCTTTTCAATTGGAATAGCATTTCCGTCAGGTGCTGAACCGGTATTTACAGAAATGTATCCACCCGCCTGAATGATGCGGTCGAAGGAAGATCTGTCAACTACCAGGTCCTTGATTACCGGAAAAGCCTTCGCTCTGAACGGTTCAATGGTAATGGTGTCACCATCGTTAAAATGACGCATGTGCAACTGACAGGTTGTAGTACCTTTTTGTGGTCCGTGCGGACTACCGTTGATAACCAAATTACAGGTTCCACAAATACCTTCACGACAATCGTGTTCGAATGAAACCGGATCTTTTTGCTGACCAATCAAATCTTCATTCAAAACATCCAACATCTCAAGGAAGGACATATGCTCGTTTGCATCTACCTTGTATGTTTCGAATCCACCCTTATCGGAAGGTGATTTTTGTCTCCAAATTTTAAGCGACAAATTCATATAAAAAGGTTTTGTGATAGTCAATCTATATGGCTTTCAAACAGGAAAATGGTCGAATCGTTTACCTGTGCGGCCGTTTGATTTGCGAACTTACGAAAAATGAAAATTGACTACATTTTTAAAAAGCCTTTTCAAATAATCTTATGCTTATTTAAAATAAGTTTAATTAAGGGGAGGGCCTGAACCTTTCTTTTTCCCATTTTTTTAGCATACCTGTTTTCTATTGTAACGAATCCTGTATCTTCGCAACCGTGGAAGAAAATTTATCCGGATTGCTGGAAAAATACCGGGAAAGTGACCGGGTCCGGCAGATAAGTGAGGCTTTGAATGAAGAAAACCCGTCGAGGATTTTATTATCCGGAATGACTGGTTCACAGGATTGCTTTGTCCTGACCGGAACGTACCTGGCCCAACCCGGGCATCATTTGGTGATAGCCATCGACAAAGAGCAAGCTGCTTATTTTCAAAATACCATCACCAATCTTTTTGAAAATAAACCCATCCACTTTTTCCCCGATTCTTTCAAAAGACCTATGTTTTTTGAAGAGTTGAATAATACCAACGTGTTACAAAGGACCGAGGTCATCAATAAAGTGACTAGTTCCAAAGCATCGGGCCAGATCGTAGTGACCTACCCCGAAGCGCTTTTTGAGCAAGTTGTAGCGCCGGTGGTGTTGGAAAAATCACGTATCGAAATTACAAAAGGTGAAACGCTGGATATCAATTTCATCATCGAGGTATTGGTGGAATATGGATTTTCGCGTGAAGAGTTTGTATACGAACCGGGCCAATTTTCCATTAGAGGGGGCATCGTCGATATTTTTTCTTTTGGAAATGATTATCCTTACCGTATCGAATTGTTTGATGACGAGGTAGAAAGCATTCGGACCTTTGATCCGACCAGCCAACTTTCACAGCAAAAAATTGGAAGCGTAAGCATCGTTCCCAATATCAACACCAAGTTTTCCCAGGAGCAAAAGGTTTCTCTTTTTAAAATATTGCCTGCCCACACAACGATTTGGGTAAAGGACTTTCAGGTATTGTTGGACAAACTCCAGTTGTGTTTTGAAAAGGCGTATGAATTTTCAAAAACCATTTCATCGCTCGATGAAAGTGAATTGGCAGAGATTTTCAGGGACAGAGCCTTTATTAAACCGGGAGAGGTAATTGAAGATATTGAAAGACACAATCTGATCTTTCAAAAAAGGCCACCGGATGAGAAACAATTGTTACCGGAAGGCGGTCAGCCTAATCAGGATAGGGATTTTATACCTTTTTATAAGGTAGACAAGGAAATTACCTTCAATTCAAAACCCCAGCCGAGTTTTAATAAAAACTTCAGCTACCTGATTGAAAATCTGCATGAAAACCTGGCTTCCAAACTGGAAAATTATCTTTTTACAGATAATGCAAAACAGGTCCAGCGCTTCTATTCCATTTTTGAGGATTTGGACGCCCAAATCAATTTTCATCCTATTACACGTGGAATTCACGAGGGTTTCCTCGATTTTGATATACATGCGGCATGTTATACAGACCATCAGATATTTGAACGGTTCCATGCCTATCGCCTACGCCAGGGTTTCACCAAAGATCAGGCGCTTAACCTCAAATTGTTGCGCGAACTCCGTCCCGGTGATTATGTTACGCACATCGACCATGGGGTAGGGAAGTATTCAGGGCTCGAAAAGTTAGACATCAACGGCCATATCCAGGAGGCTATTCGCCTGGTATACGCCAATAATGACCTGTTATACGTTTCCATCAACTCACTTCATAAGATTGCCAAGTATGTTGGCTCGGAAGGGAAGCATCCAAAGGTGCATCGCCTTGGGTCCGATACCTGGGAAAATCTCAAACGGAAAACTAAAAAGAAGGTCAAGGACATTGCCAAGGACCTTATCAAGCTCTATGCGAAAAGAAGAGCCAGCAAAGGAATGGCTTTCCCACCGGATGGATATTTACAAAATGAGTTGGAAGCAAGTTTCATTTATGAAGACACGCCTGATCAGTACCAGGCAACTGTCGATGTAAAGGAAGACATGCAAAAGCCGCATCCAATGGACCGATTGATTTGTGGGGATGTTGGATTTGGAAAAACAGAGGTTGCAATTAGAGCAGCGTTCAAGTCAGTTGCTAATGGAAAACAAGTGGCAGTACTGGTGCCAACCACTATTTTGGCATTGCAGCATTATAAAACCTTCAAAGACAGGCTTGACGATTTTGGGGTGACGGTCGATTATGTCAATCGATTTAAGACCACCGCCCAAAAGAAAGAAGTTTTCAACCGATTGAAAGAAGGTAAGCTGGAGATTGTAATTGGTACCCATGCCATCCTTTCAAAAGATATCGGCTTCAAGGATTTGGGTCTTTTGATAGTAGATGAGGAACAAAAATTTGGTGTAGCGGCTAAAGAGAAATTGAGAAATCTAAAAGTCAACGTCGATACTCTGACCTTAACTGCCACGCCGATACCAAGGACGCTGCAATTCTCTTTGATGGCTGCGCGTGATTTGAGTATCATTCGAACGCCACCCCCTAACAGGCAACCTATCCATACTGAAAACCGAATTTTTAATGAAGACCTTATTAAAGATTCGATTTATTATGAAGTTCACAGGGGCGGGCAGGTCTTTTTTGTACACAATCGAGTAAAAACCCTACCGGATATCGCCGGTATGATTCAAAGATTGTGTCCTGATCTTGATATAGGAACGGCTCACGGACAAATCGATCCTAAAAAGCTGGAGCAGGCTTTAATGGACTTCATTAATAAAAAATACGACGTATTG
>JAGQWW010000030.1 GCA_020436955.1 Saprospiraceae bacterium
GGTCCAAAGTGTCCTATACGGTTATAACGACGGAGCGCCCAAGCTTGCCCCGCTGGATCACCGACCCCATCGTCCAGGGCAACCTGCTGGACACCATGAATGCTTTTCTGGGGCAATTGTGAATCCGAACAAGCGCTCAGGTTATAACCTAACAATTTGCAAACGATATTTATGTATTATAAAAAGATCTTACCCGGCGCCAGGCGCCGCCTGGTTGCCAAACTTACTTCCATCAGGGCCCATCCCCGCAAGGTTGCCGGGGCTTATGCCCTGGGCTTTTTTCTGGGCACTACGCCTTTTGTAGGCCTGAAGGTGTGGATAGCCCTGCTTTTGGCCAGCCTGCTGAAATGGAACCGGGCAGCGGCCGTGATCGGAGTGTACCACATCAATGCATTGACAGGGCCGCTGTTCTATTCGGCCGCTTATTTTGCCGGGCAACAGTTGTTGGGCACGGAAGCAGGCTTTTCGATGCCGGAGAGCCTCTCGCTCGGAGCGGTTATCCACGCTTTCTGGGGAAACCGGGACACCTTTATGGCCCTGCTCACCGGGGGGTTGTTGCTGGGGGCGCCGGGGGCGCTGATGCTGTACCGGTTCAGTTACAATTTGCTGCAGCCTCAGGAGGAAAGGGTAGGGAAGGAGGAACGAAGCCCTTATGCTTTGATCACGGGCGCCAGCGCCGGCCTGGGCAAGGAGCTGGCGCTGGAGCTGGCCCGCCGGGGGGCCAACCTCATCCTCGTCGCATTGCCCGGGCGCAACCTGGATCAGCTGGCCAGGCAGGCCCGCCGGCAATTCGGGGTTGAAATAGCAGTTTTTGAAATGGACCTCACTGCCCCGGGCGCTATAGAGAAGCTGGTGCGCGAGTTGCGGGGCCGCTACCCGGTGAACTGGCTGGTGAACAATGCGGGAATGGGAGGAACAGCCGAAATGAAAGCGGTTTCGCCTTTGTATATCGACCGGCTCCTGCAACTCAATGTGCGCGCCACAGTGTTGCTCACCCGGCTGATGCTACCCGAGTTGATGCGCCATCGCCATAGTTACATCCTCAATGTATCAAGTATGGCAGCCTTTAGCCCCATAGCCTACAAAACCGTCTATCCGGCCAGCAAAGCATTCGTATATGCCTTTTCGCGGGCCTTGCGGGAGGAGCTGCGCCATACGCCGGTTTCCGTCAGCGTGGTTCATCCTGGCCCTATCCTGACGAATTTCAGCTCTTCGCGCCGGATCATCGAGCAGGGGGCTTTGGCAAGCCTCAGCCTGCTGCCGGCCCGGGAGATCGCCACTGCAGCTATTGCCGGCACCCTGGCAGGTAAGGCGGCTATCATACCCGGCTGGGGCAACAAGCTGAACTGGTTGCTGATGAAGGCCCTGCCCACATCGTGGAGCATCCGCCTGGTGTCGCGGGCTATCCGCCGCGAGCTTCACGCAGATGAGAAGTCCGGCAGGCGCGCGGAGCTGTCAGAAGAGTCGCCTGCTTTCACCAATCAGGCTCTAACGAGCGCTTAAATACTGTATTACATGAAGATCCTACTCACCGGAGCATCCGGGTTGCTGGGGTGCAATGTCGCCCATGAGCTCGTCAGGAGGGGCCATGCATTACGCTTGCTGGTACGGCCCGGCAGCTCGCTGAAAGGGGTGGAAGGCCTGCCTTTCGAAGTGCATTACGGCTGCCTGGAAGAGGAAGCGAGCCTCAGCGGCGCCGTAAATGGTTGTGATGGCGTGATCCATGCCGCTTCATGCACGGCACAATGGCCTACCGCCTTTCGCCATTTCGAAGCAGCCAATGTAAACGGGGCCATACAGCTGGCCCGGGCAGCGAAGGCTGCCGGTATCCGCCGTTTCGTCTACGTCAGCACCGCCAATACCTTTGGGCACGGTACGATGGAACAACCCGGCACCGAGCTCAGCGAATTTCGCCTTTTTCACTACCATTCCGGTTATGTGAACAGCAAATACCTGGCGCAGCAGTATGTCCTCGAACAGGTAGAACAACATGGGCTGCCGGCAGTGGTCGTTAACCCTACCTTTATGCTCGGCCCCCTCGACCTGAAACCCAGTTCTGGCAGGCTGCTGTTGCAGGGGCTCAAGGCCAGGGTCCAATGGATACCTCCCGGCGGCAAGAACTTTATCCATGTAAGGGACGCTGCCATCGGGGTCTGCCAGGCCCTGGAGCGCGGCCTGCCCGGCGAGTGTTACCTGTTGGCTGGCGAAAACCTGAGCTACCGGTCTTTCTACAACCTGCTCAACGAAGTAGCGGGCCGCAAGCCCCTGCAGCTTCCCGTGCCAGGCATTCTGGCCAGGGGCGTGGGGGTTTTGGGAAGCCTTTTCGGGAAGCTTACGGGCCGGCCGGCCTGGATCAACCACGTCACAGGGCGGATGGCCTGCCTGGGTAATTACTACTCCGGCAGGAAAGCGGTAGAAGAACTGGGGCTTCCGCAGACACCTGTACGCGAGGCCGTCAACGACGCTATCGACTGGTTCCGGGCAGAAGGGCGCCTCTGATCAGTTATATTCAGGTGAACAAAGCTTCGAACAACTCCTCGATCTTGCCAACAGCGCGGATACGAATGTCATACCGCCCGGGGTCCAGGCCTTTGACGTTGTATTTCGAGGTGTAGATCTCCCTGAACCCCAGCCGGTTGGCCTCCTGGATGCGTTGCTCGATGCGGTTGACAGCGCGGATCTCGCCCGACAGGCCGACTTCTGCGGCGAAGCAGATGTTGGTGGGCACGGCGACATCCTGCAGAGAAGAGATCAGTGCGCTGACGATCGCCAGGTCGATGGCCGGGTCATCGACGCGGATGCCGCCGGCGATGTTCAGATAGACGTCGTTCTGAAAAAAAGGCAGCCCGGCGCGTTTCTCCAGAACGGCGAGCAACATGCCCAGCCGCCGCAGGTCGAAGCCGGTTGCCGAACGCTGAGGGGCCGAGTAAACAGAGCGGCTTACCAGCGCCTGCGCTTCGATGAGCATGGGCCGAAGGCCTTCGATAGTGGCGGCTACGGCACTGCCGCTGAGGTCTTCATCCTTTTGGGACAGCAGCAATTCCGAAGGGTTGGGCACTTCCCGCAGGCCGCTGGCCTGCATCTCGTAGATGCCCAGCTCGTCGGTGCTGCCGAAGCGGTTCTTGATCGTCCGGAGGATGCGGTAGGTATAGTTCTGGTCGCCTTCGAACTGCAGGACTACATCGACGATATGTTCCAGTAATTTGGGGCCGGCAATGGAGCCTTCTTTGGTAATGTGCCCTATGAGAAATATCGGGATGTTGCTTTCCTTGGCAAAGCGCTGTAGTTCACCGGCACACTCGCGGACCTGAGAAACACTGCCCGGCATAGATTCGATGTGCGGGCTGGAAAGCGTTTGTATGGAGTCGATGATGATGAGGCCGGGTTCCAGATGCTGGGCCTGCGACAGGATCTTAGTCGTATTGGTTTCGGTGAGAATGTAGCATTGATCTGCCTGCTCTCCGATCCGGTCGGCGCGCATTTTGATCTGTTCATCGCTCTCTTCGCCGGAAACGTACAACACTTTGGTATTCAGCTGAAGTGCGAGCTGCAGGAGGAGGGTAGACTTCCCAATGCCGGGCTGCCCGCCGATCAGCACCAGTGAACCCGGGACGATGCCACCGCCCAGCACCCTGTTCAGCTCCTCATCGGGAGCAAGCAGCCGCTGAGTCGCACCCGCCTGGATCTCGGGCAGGGGCACCGGGCGGGCGCCGGCCTTTTTGTCGTCGCCTTTCCAGGGGCGCCGCTTTTCTTCTTCCGTGATTTCCCTGGAAATGACTTCTTCAACATAAGTGTTCCATTCGCCGCAATGGGGGCATTTCCCCACCCATTTAGGTGCTACGGCGCCGCAGTTCGTACAGGCGAATATTTTTTTAACTTTAGCCAAGCCAGTATACTTTTGGATGTTAAGTCAAATTGACGTATTTTTATCAGTATATATGATAATCTGTCAAGATTTCGGCAATCTATCAATTACTTTAAAAAGAGCTTGTAGTTTTTAGAAAATAGTCTTATTTTGATCGGGTGATTTAAAAAAAGATGCGCCTCGGCATCATAGTGGAATGTTGTGTAATTGGTTATTCCACAAGGTGTTATGGAAATTTAACAGTAAAAAAAATCTTCTAAATTACTTTAATTGAAAATATCTGTTAACTTTGCGTTAAAATGACACGAAGAGGGGAACAAAGGTACCCCCGGCGCTGTATTCTAATCTAGAAATCGACTCTTTCGATAAAGAGCATTCATATGTAGATTGTTTTCATTTGGTTTTTTGGGGTTATACAGGGTGCTACGATTTTTCGCTAGTACCCTGTTTTTTTTTTGCCATCAGGCATCATTTTAAGCTAAAACCTGTAATTCTCCGTTCGAATGATTGTATTTTGAACCTCGGCATCAAAATCAATTTCCTTGAGTCAATTTAACTGGACAGTAGTGGGTCAACATGGCAAGCAGTATAAAATCGGCTTGTACCATGGTAACCAAACAGGACACCTGATGGTCTACTGCAACTATAAAGTGATGCTTATCGACTTTAGTGTCCTCGAAAGTAAAACCTATACCTTCTTCCTGGATGATGAGATGTGTGAACTTTCTCTCGAAAAACACAAGGACCATTTTAGATACGGACTCAATCTCAACAAAGAAGCAGACACCCCTCTCAACCGACAACGAAAACTGATAGACAAAAAAGATGCGATAAAAGCCGGCCTTTTTTTGGCAGGTCTGATTTTGATGATAGGCCTGCTCATATTCGGGATCAAATATTTTCAAAACAGCCCTTCACCGGAAAAAATGGAGGCGCAACTTGAAAAAAGCGGAAAAAAAACCACCGTGAGATTGTTAAAAGAGGAAGGTAGCGAGGTCTGGTCCTATATCTACGTAGCAGAAAACAAATCCTACAATTTCAAATTGACGGACCAAAAAATAAAGGAAGAATTTCCTTACCCTTTGCCATTAGCTTCAGGCGATGAGTTTCAGGTAACTTACAATTTTAACAATCCAAATATTCATAGAATTGACTGGTCAAGGCCGAATGCTGTTGTAGTAAAGCGCCTGGAATTGATTTTGAACCCAATGATCCAAGACTGGCATCCAGAAATGAGCACCCAGGAAATCACCTGCCAAATGGACGCAGCATACGAATTGAAAGGATTGGAGGGACTTTCTGTCCTGTTTCGTCAACAAGAACCATCAGAATCGAATCAGTCCTTCGGTCAAAACGCCTATCTCCGCCTCACCAGAAGCCCTGAATATCAAAAACTCTTTGCGGAAAAATGCTGGTAGCCAGTCGATTTTTATCTTTGCGAAAAATTTAACGCGTGGAAAAAATCAACCAGCATATAGAGGCACTCATCTTTGCTACAGATGGCCCTGTCAACAGGGAAGAAATCCAACAATGTTTAGAGACAGTTTTTGAAACCAGCATCGCTGAAGATGACATTGAAAAGGCCATTACTTCCCTTAAAGAAAAGTATAGCCAAGACGATTTTGCTTTTGAGATTTCTGAAATAGCAGGCGGGCTTAGTTTCTTATCCAAAGGAGCCTTTTACAATACCATTGCTACACATTTGAAATTGACTACGCGCAAAAGATTATCACAAGCTGCAATGGAGACCCTGTCTATTATTGCCTACAAACAGCCTATCACTAAAACTGATATGGAAAACATCAGGGGTGTAAGTTGTGACTACTCTGTTCAAAAACTTTTGGAAAAAGAGCTTGTTACGATCTTAGGGAGGAGTGATGGACCGGGTAAACCGCTTTTGTACGGAACAAGTGACAAATTCATGGACTATTTTGGCATCCATTCGCTGGAAGAACTTCCAAAATTGAAAGATTTCAAAGAACCTGAAAATAGTATTGGTGAACAAGCACCTATAGAAGAAACTACAGGTAGCCCGGAAGCGGAAAAAACCACAACAGAAGATGAAGGATAATTTGCAGGAAAAACCGTTGGTAAACAGAGTGGCCCAGAGTGGCTTAATCGTAATAAATCTCGGGGATTATTTCCCTGGTGAAGATATTGTTGCATTCGATCTGGCCGATTATCTTTTTAAAGGTTTTGTTTTAAAGGAAAAAGATTTTAGAGAGGCCCTGGCCAATTTTGACTGGACCAATTTGGAAGGAAAAAACCTGGCAATTTTTTGTTCCACGGATGCTATTTTACCGCTTTGGTCATTTATGTTAGTGACAACCTACGCCGAACCTTACGCAAAGGAAATTTACCAGGGAAACAAGGAGGAATTTCTAAAATTCCACTATCAAAAGACCATACAGCAATTAGACATTGACAAGTTTGATAATCAACGTGTTATAATAAAAGGTTGTAGTGACAAACCTGTTCCTGCCTTTGCATATAATGAACTCACCAAAAAGCTGCGACCTGTTGTAAAAAGTTTGATGTTTGGAGAGCCTTGCAGCACTGTTCCCATTTTTAAAAAGAAGGCATAAAAAAAGGACCTCCAAAAATGGGGGTCCTCTAAAATAGAATCCTTATTGTTTACTTTTATAAGTCTTGCCGAAAGTCCTCCGAATAACTTTTCGAAGCACTAACCTATTTAAAACGATAGTTGTGGATTTTTCTATCGATTGGCTGCGATTGATGGCTCAAATATAAGTGGCTGTATTACACTTAGGCAATGGCTTTATCTGATCTTAAGTACCTTTTAAGGTACAATTAAGCTTTTTTTAATCTTATTTTAAGGTAGACAAGCTTTCTCATTCCTCCTTTAAAATTATTAGCTCCTTTAAAAAAAAATTACCCTGAAAAATGGGAGAAAATGAATATTGCTTACTTTTACAAAAAACCAATATTCATCCCCAAAATCCAAAAAGTGTCCGAATACGCCGATATAAAAAAGAAATTGAGCAAGAGCGAAAAACTGGAAAGAGAACTGAATCTCAAGCAATTACAAGTTAATCGTCTTTTGACTATTACACAGGCCATCAACGACAATGTAAAAGCTGCCGGCCTGTTTGAAATGTACAAAAGCTTTTTGGGATGGGAAATGGGAGTCAAAAAAATGATTCTCTATTACAAAAAGGAAGATGATTGGGCAGTTGCAACTTCGCTTGGCGTAGACGACGAATTACTACGACACGATATCACACAATACCTGGGCTCTTTCCGCAGGACCAACCATATCGTTGAAAAGGAACACCCACTACTCAAGTTATTTGACGTGGTTATCCCGGTTCTTCACAAGGAGACACCTATTGCTTACGCTTTTATCAGTGGCTTTTCAGAAGATGAAGACCTGTACAATAAAGTCCAGTTCATCACCACGATTACTAATATTGTCGCTGTTGCTATTGAAAATAAACGACTTTTTAAAAGGCAATTAGAGCAGGAACGTCTTCGCCACGAGATGGAACTTGCAAAAGAAATGCAACTTTCCCTTATTCCAAAGGACCTGCCTTCGACCAATATTTACGAATTATCAAGCATCTACCGCCCACATCAAATTGTAGGTGGTGATTATTTTGATTTCATAGAATTTGATGATGGCGTTTTTACCTTCTGTGTAGGTGATATCAGTGGAAAAGGAGTGGCTGCCGCATTGCTAATGGCCAATTTCCAGGCAAACTTCCATACCCTTATCCGCAAAAGAATGGGACTCAAGACCTTTATTGAAGAAATAAACGAGTCTCTTTTACAAATAACCAAAGGTGAGAAGTTCATCACCTTTTTTGTAGCAGAATACGACACCAGGAAGGGTAAACTCAAATATATCAATGCCGGACACAACAGGCCCATCCTCATTAACAATGGAAAAATTAGGAGGCTTGATAGAGGATGTACCATTTTGGGTATGTTTGAAAAACTACCTTCAATTGAAATGGAAGAATTGGACATCTCAGGAGAAGCATTGTTGCTTTCTTATACCGACGGACTTACGGATATGGAAAATGAAAACGGTGATTATTTAACCGTTGAGTTGGTTGAAGAATTTGTTCAAAGACATCAACACTGCACAGCTGCTGAGTTTAACCAAAACTTGTTGACCTACATAGATTCTTTCAAAGGCCGAAAAACCTACACGGACGACTTCACTATCCTTACCTGCAAAATTCAACAAGCCACAAAAAATTAAGGGTAAAAAGCAACATCTTGGTCAATCGCGAGTTTTCACATAGAGAATTGAATACTTTATTAAATAATTAAGCATGTCTGACAATAACAACAATAACCCACAAGGACCAAATCAATTAAATATTGAATTGCCGGAAGAAATTGCAGAAGGCACGTATTCGAATTTGGCGATCATTTCTCACTCTCATTCTGAGTTTGTGCTTGATTTTATCCGCTTGATGCCAAACGTTCCAAAGGCAAAGGTCAAATCCAGAATCGTTTTGACACCTCAGCATGCAAAGCGACTATTGAAAGCATTGGTTGAAAATGTGAAAAAATTTGAAGGGCAGTATGGACCTATTCAGGATCAACCTGATACTCCACCCTTTCCACCTATGAATTTTAATACGCCAAAAGCGCAAGCTTAAGCGGTAGGCTTATACAAAAGTATGGCTCTAAAAAGACCAGCCCATGCAACGGGTTGGTCTTTTTGTTTTTGCAGACCGGTATGAGCAACGATTTTATCAATATCACGATTGACGGAAGTTGCTAAAAATTGAAATATTACATTCAGCACCTTTCGTACGATTCCCGGTTTTTGCCCAACCGGAATAAATTTATCAAAAACCACAATCGTACCGCCCGGCTTGAGTACCCGTTCAGCTTCACGGATGCATTTTACCGGGTCAGGAATAACTGCCAGGATTAGGTGCAGGATGACGTGGTCATAAGAATTATCCTCCAGCTGTAGTTGCATGCCATCCATTACCATGGCCTCTACATTTTTCCCCTGGCGCCTTGCCTTGTTTTTCAACAGGGCAATCATCCCGGGCGTAATATCAATCGCAGTAATCTCAACTGAATCCGGAAGAAATTGTAAATCCAGCCCACTGCCGGCACCTGATATCAAAATTTTGTCTCCCGCTTTTAAGTGGAGGTTTTCAATACTTAAAGCTCGATAAGGACCGAAACTATTGACCACCCAATCGTAAATTGGCAGGTAAACGGTCCACCGGATTTTATTCCAAATATTAGGGATACTCCATTCTGAACTCATATGTATGCAACTTTTTTTTGTCTCAATCCTTTATCAGGAAGGGAATAAACCTTTGAAAATTATCTTTTAATAGGCAATTTTGTAAAAAATAATCGAAAATGATATTCGTCGCTGACAGTGCTAAGACTAAAATTGAAGAATTAAAGGCCAAGGAAGGTTGGGGTGACGATTATTTCGTTAGAGTCTCCATTACCAGTGGAGGATGCTCCGGCCTTACTTATGATATGGACTTTGACAATACTGCAAAACCAGATGACCAGGTTTTTGAAGACAATGGTGTAAGAGTGGTTACCGATCTAAAAAGCGTTTTGTATCTCTTCAATTCTACCCTTGAATTTTCTTCCGGTTTAGAAGGTAAAGGGTTTCACTGGAACAATCCCAATGCTTCCAGGGAATGCGCATGTGGTGAAAGTTTTTCCGTTTAAAAAAAAGCTTTCAGCCCGTTCTTCTTTAGTTTTGTTGCGTGTGTATATCTTTTTTACTCATTTTATCCGGATTTTATACCCTTGTAGTATAAAATCAAAAAGATGCATACATATACTTTCATGAAAGATAAAAACACGGCAGGATTACTGGCCCTTATTTTAGGATTTACAGGTGTACAATGGTTTTATCTAAAAAAGAACGGGATGGGTTTTGCCCAGGTCGCTCTTTCATTTATGTTTTTTCCAATTTCATTTGTACTGGGTCTGGTTACTGCTTTTTACTTTTTTGGGATGGACCCCATAAAGTTTCAACAGAAATATGCCTACCCTCAAGAACGAGACCTCGGTAGTGGAGAATATAAAAGATTTGGCCGCAGCCGTCCGGATTATCAGAGAAGATGGGAAGAACGCAGCAGACCTGTTCCTGAAAGAAGACCATCTTCCAAATGGGTTTTGGAACGCAAACTACAAGCGAAAATCAGAAAGGCAGCTCCCTTTAAAAAGGAAGGTATCAAGCAATTTAAGGAGTATGATTACCCGGCTGCCATTGATGCCTTTGAGAAAGCTTTAAGTTTTGATGATCGCGATCCGGCAACACATTTTAACCTTGCGTGCGCCTATTCTTTGGTAGAGGATAGTGAACGTGCTTTTTATCATATAGACAAGGCAGTAGGGTCCGGATTCGATGATTTTCATAAAATTAAGTCACATGATGCCCTTGCATACTTGCGAATCCAGGATGAATTCGATACATTTGAAAGAAACAATTTCAGATTACCCCCTCCTGAAGATAACCAAGCTACCTCCAAAAGCACCACGAAAATAAGTTCTGAAGGACAACCTGAAGAAGACCTCCTGAATACCCAACCTGATTTGCTAGATCAATTGAAGAAGTTGAAAGAACTTCGGGAAAGCGGATTGCTTTCTGAAGAAGATTTTGAAATGCAAAAACGAAAATTGTTGGATTGAAATGCTAATTTTAGCCGAATGCCATACAATAACTTCGTATTAACAGGATCGAACCAACAGTTACTTTAGATTTACCGTTAAGTATGCAATTAAGATACAAACGCTATGGTCGCAGAAAACTTGATATCGAATAACATGGTCCCTTTGCGGACCGACGACAAAGGAAGGGAAGCATTAGCTATTATGAATTTATTTTCCGTAAGGCATCTGCCTGTAGTGGAAGATAATAAATTGCTAGGCGTCATTTCAGAAGACGAAATTTTGGCAAACGAAATCGACCTTCCTATCAAATCATATGGCCTACAGTATGGCAGGGCTTTCGTTTTTACCTACGACCATGTGTATGAAATCATGCGCCAAATGGCCGAAAAGCAGCTTACTGCTATACCGGTTATTAATGAGCAAAATGAATACATCGGACTAATCTCTCAGGATGAATTATTGAAATTTTTCGCCAATACTTCTGCTTTCGTGGAAAACGGAAGCATTGTGGTACTTGAAATTGGTAAAAGAGATTATTCCCTGGCAGAAATATCAAGACTGGTAGAATCAGAAAATGCTACCATTCTTAGTTCATTTATCACCTCTCATCCGGACTCACAAAAATTGGATGTAACACTTAAGCTGAATACCCAGGCTGTCAATGCAGTACTCAATACATTGGAAAGATTTGGTTATTCAGTAAAGGCATCCTTTAATGAAAATGATTATCTGGATACCCTTAAAGAGCGTTACGACTCATTGATGTCTTTCCTTAACGTATAAAAGGGAGACTTTCGGGAACAAATCAAGGCAATTGTATTCGTATTAAAGATTTTTTCATTATTTCCTTGTTACTTTGTAGGATATAAGGTAATCCCGGAATGCCAAGATTCTTACTTTTTTGTTTTCTTCTCATCTTTTCACAGCACATGTGGGCGCAATGTTCCTGCATCGTGGTGGATTCCATTTCCATTGTTGGCAATAAAAAAACAAAAGACGAAGTAATCCTAAGGGAACTTAACCTGAGAGCAGGAGACACCCTTTGGATAAATCAGCTGGAGAAGGACCTCGATCAATTCTCCTTCAATCTTATGAATACCGGCCTTTTTGCCAGTGCCGATATTCTGGTGGAGCCATTGGATAGTTTGGACACCCAAGGCATTTTACGTATCAAAATCCGTGAAATGCTGTATGTATACCCGGTACCGATTTTGGAACTGGGGGATAGAAACTTCAATGTATGGTGGGAAGAGCACAATCATAGATTGGATCGCCTCAATTACGGCCTAAAATTATACCATACCAACTTTACCGGACAAAGAGATTATTTAAAATTAGGTGCACAGTTTGGTTACACCAATAAGTTTTCAGCTTCCTATCGATTTCCTTACTTAAACAAGGCACAAACCCTTGGTATTAATTATGACATTGCTTACAAACGAAACAAGGAAGTTCAATACAATACTGTAGGAAACAAGCAGCAATTTTTGAATGATGATGAAAAGTTCCTCCTGCAGCGTTTTGCGACCTACCTGGAACTCACCTATAGGCCTGCCTACCGTACTTTCCACAATTTCAGGTTAGGTTACGATCAAAATCGGGTGGACGAGGCGGTCTGGGGAGAGCTAAATCCTGATTTTTTTGGGAATGGAAGGTCCATGCAGCAATTTTTTAAGCTGAGTTATTTTCTGGTATTTGAAAATCGCAACATACAACCCTACCCCACCGAAGGCCAGCGATTTGAATTTGAAATTGACAAACAGGGGCTCGGCATTTTTGACGATCTCAGCACCTTGTGGCTCACTGCCAATTTTTTTCAATACTACCCTATCTCCAAAAACTGGAGCACTGAACACGTCCTGCGTGCCCGAACCGAAGTGACGCGCAACAAACAACCTTATTTCAACAGCCAGGCCCTTGGATTTGGAAGTTCATTTGTAAGAGGCTATGAATTTTATGTCATTGATGGTTTAGACTTTTTCCTTTCCAGAAACAGTCTTCGCTGGCAACTTTTGAATGGGACCTTTGACTGGGGTGCATGGCTTCCAATAAAATCACTTCGTTACATGCCTACCAAATTCTTCCTGACTTTTAATGGTGACATTGGATATGTAAACAACCCATTTTATGGCGAAAACAACCAGCTTTCCAATAAGGTAGTCAGTAGTTTTGGTATGGGACTCAACCTCATTGTGTTTTACAACAAAGTTTTCAAACTGGAATACAGCTTCAATGCAGAAGGTGAGCATGGCTGGTTTATCCACACCCAATTGGGCATTTAAACGCCATCCGGACTAAAATTTTCATACATTTATACCTGCTCTTGAGGCCATAAAACCATGCTATGCAAGTTGTTGTTTTCGGAAAACAGGTAAAGGAAAAGAACATCCCCTACATTCAAACCCTGATTGATGTTTTGCAGGAAGCAAACATCAATGTTTTTATTTATACAGACTATCTGAAGCAGATAGAAGGGAAGGTCCAGTTTAAAAAAGATGTAGGCAGCTTTGAAGGGTACCTGGATTTCTCTGTTAAAAAAATAGACTTTCTGATTACCCTTGGGGGCGACGGAACAATTTTGGCCGCTACTACGCTCATTCGCGATAGCAATGTACCTATCCTGGGTATCAATTTGGGCCGACTGGGTTTTTTAGCCAGCATTGAAAAAAGATTAATAAAAGAGACCATCCATGCCCTCACACGTGGCATGTATACCCTGGATGAAAGAATATTACTCCATCTGGAATCCAATTTTAATTTATTCGGAGACATCAATTTCGCTTTAAACGATTGTACTATTCTAAAGCGGGACACCTCTTCCATGATTACCATCAAAACTTTCATCAATGGTGACCTGCTCAATAATTATTGGGCAGATGGAATTATCATAGCTACTCCTACCGGCTCTACCGGGTATTCCTTGAGTTGTGGTGGACCCATCCTTTTCCCTAACTCAGGAAATTTTGTAATCACACCGGTGGCCCCACACAATCTGAACGTAAGACCCATTGTCATTTCCGACAATTCCGTCATTTCATTTGAAATTGAAGGAAGAACCGAAAATTTCCTTTGCACATTGGATTCACGCTTCGAGACCATTACATCTTCCCACCAAATTGCAGTTAGAAAATGTGATTTCAGTGTAAAACTGGTCCAACTATATGAAAATGGATTCCTCGAAACCATGCGCCAAAAATTAGCCTGGGGATCGGATATGAGGAACTGAGGAGAGAAGATGAAGGATGAAAGATGGAAGATGGAAGATGGAAGATGAAGGAAATTTACGAGTTACGGCTTTACGATTTACGGTTTAGGGTAAAAGAATATTCTAGCCCCCCTTGAAGGCGGATGGGGGTGACATGATGTATGATTCTTGATTTTTGACGCTTGAATTTGGATTGATGTATTTACTAATTATGGTTTACGAAAGGCGAATGGCCAATGGCCAAAAGCTAAAAGCCAACAGAATCAAAAGACCAAAGACTAAAGACCGAAATGAGATTGGGGATGGGAGAAGGATTTTTGATTTTTGAATCTTGATTTTTGATTTTTGAATTGGCCAAAAGCCAATAGCCAAAAGCTAACAGCATCCAAAGACTAAAGACTAAAGACCAATAGAATACCTGATGCAGGATGGAGGATGGAGGATGAAGGATGCCAATGGCCAAAAGCTAAAAGCCAACAGCCACCAAAGACCAAAGACTAGTTAAAAACAATATAAATACATCATTTCCCCGTTCATATAGCCCTTCTCTG
>JAGQWW010000309.1 GCA_020436955.1 Saprospiraceae bacterium
CGATCCGGCATTGGTTTGTCATTAACCTCCGACAAAATCGGGTTGGCACAAACCAATTTTGTAGACTTGTATTACGCCTATCGTATCCCGCTGGGTAAATCTACCCTGGCCATGGGGCTGAATGGACGTCTCGAACACGGAACACTCAATCTGGACCGCGCCCAGGGCAATGACCCGGGAGACCAGGTTTTACCATTGCAAGATGAAAGTGTGTTTTTACCCAATTTTGGAGCAGGCATCCAAATATCAAATGATAAATACTACGTAGGACTTTCCATGAACCAATTATTGAATAATCAATATTACGTATCATCGAATACCTACCAGTCAGGAGATTTCAGGATGAAAACTCTGTATCTGATGGCAGGTTACAAGATTGCTTTGAGCGACAAAGTTGATTTTCAACCGGCTTTCCTCGCTTCAAGGAACCCTTCTGCGCCTTTTGATTTGGACTTGCATGCCGGGTTTATTTTCATGGATTTGATTTATACTGGTATAACGTATCGATTGGAAGATTCATTTGACCTGTTATTCATGTACCAGTTGACACCCCAATTCAGAATCGGTGCAGCCTATGATTTTATTGTATCCGACCTAAGTGATCAAACACCGGGCAGTTTTGAATTTTTCGCTCAGTACAATTTCACCTTTGGACACCAACAAGTTAAACACATCAGATACTTCTGATGCTAAAAAGATAAATCATCATGCGATATAAATTTTTAATCCTTTTAATGACCCTGGGTTGGGCATTGCAGGCCCAGGAAGACACCCGTTATGCGGAAGAATACCAGCAATGGGCCTACATGGAATTTGCCGAAAAGCATAAAGCAGAGAAGGACTGGTCCGCAAATACTATGTACCAATTGGCTCGTTCTTACCAATTGAATGCCGACTATTCAGATGCAGCTTATTGGTATAAAAGAGCGCTGGAAATCAATGAAACTGATGAAGGTCTGTTGGAATATGCCAAGGTCCTTCAAAGTTTGGGCGATTGCGAAAATGCAGTTAGCTGGTTTAAAAAATACGCTTCAAAAAACCAATTGAATACCGAAGCATCAGAAACTTTTGCGATGCAATGTGGTACGATTCGCAACCACGATGATTTCGGAAAGGTATCTTTTGAATTGGTAGGCGGGCTCAACTCCGATGCAATCGACTTTTCTCCTATTCCGGTAGACGGTGGGATGATTTTTACTTCCAACAGAGATGCCGGAGGTCCCATTCAACACACCGATTTCTGGACCAATAATGATTTTACCGATCTGTATTTTTCAAAAAAATCAGATTACAATCTTTTTGAAAAACCGGTGCTTTTGGATGGTGATGTGAATTCAAAATTTCACAATGGAGCAGCCTCCATCAATGCAAAGCAAAACCAAATGTTTATCACTGTTAATTTTGAAAAAGGCGTGGGTAAAAAAGACCGTCACCTTTTAAAAATTGTGGAAGCATATCAACACGATGGCAAATGGAAAGTAACCAATGAATTTGCTTTTAATAATAAAGGCTATTCAACTTTTCACCCTACCCTTTCTGCTGATGGTCAATTGTTAGTATTTGTTTCTGATAAAAATGGTGGTTCAGGAGCAGCTGATCTTTATGTCTCTCAAAAAGTAGATGGCAATTGGTCCGACCCGGTAAATCTTGGTCAGGAAATCAATACAAATGGCAACGAACTTTTCCCTTTTCTGGATGCTAAAGGAAGGTTGTTTTTCTCTTCAGACGGAAGAATGGGTAAAGGTGGATTGGATGTTTTTGTCTGCGAAAAAATCGGAGATGCCAGCTGGGGTCTTCCTCAGAACCTTGGAGATGCCTTCAATTCTTTCAAAGATGACTTTGGTATTTATGTCTATCCGGATGGAAAATCAGGATATGTTTCCAGTAATCGTTCCGGCGGCCTGGGCAAAGACGATATCTACTTTTGGAAATCTGAAACACCCGAAGAGGAAATTGAGCCGGCTGATTATGCCAACGTTCGGGTAATTGATGCAGCAACAGGACTTCCATTGGGTGGTGCAAAAGTAGAATGGGTGCAAACCACTCCTGAACAAGCAATTGTAGGCGAAGGATATTGGGTGGCAGACAAGGAAGGTTATGTACAAGTACCGGTTGAGGCAGGGTCTAATTTTATTTTCACTGCTAAAAAAGAAGGATTTAATCCGGAACGACGCGAAGTTAGTGGGGAAAATTTATTGGCAACTACAACTGAAATTCCGCTTTCAAAACTAACTACCGTTATGATCAACGGAATCGTGATGGAAGAAAAAACCGGTGACTATAAAGGAGGATTCGGATTTGAAATCATCAACGAATGTTCAGGTTCAAAATCTGTTTTTTCCACTGACGATTATGGGAACTTTAACCTTGAAGCCGGATGCGGATGCAAATACACAGTAAGATCACTCGATCCGAATGCTACATTTATCGAGAAGACCTTCATTGCAGATTGCAACAAAAACAAGATTCAGTTATTGGTAGATGTGAAAGTCCCTGCACCAAAATCTCCATATAGTAATGGTGAAATTATCACTTTAAAAAACCTGTATTACGATTTTGACAAATGGAACATCAGACCGGATGCCGCCAAAGAATTGGATAATGTGGTAGAGATTATGAAATCTCATCCAGGCATGGAGGTCGAATTAGCATCGCATACCGACTCTCGAGGAAATGATGTATACAACCTAAGTCTATCTCAAAAAAGAGCAGAATCAGCGGTCAATTACATTATTTCAAAAGGCATTCAATCCTATCGCATCTCCGCCAAAGGATACGGAGAAAGCCAGTTGGTCAACGAATGTGTAAACGGAGCAAATTGCGACGAAAACGAACACCAGGCCAACAGGCGAACTGAAATAAAAATCATCAGCCTGGACGAAAATATTAAGATCATTCAGGGAGATTAGGGAATAAAATGCTCTTACAATGACAAAAAAAGAGGATTTGGACGATTGTCCAAATCCTCTTTTATGTTTGTTATCTTAAAGTTGAAAAATAGATGATCTCTATTTCCGAAAAACAATATTAATTGTTTCTATGGTCTGAGTTTGATTAGGGGTTCCAATAAAAAACTCTAAAACTGTTGGAATTGAATCTCCCTTTACTTCCATATTGGCATAAATATCAATTCCCTCTCCGTTGTAATCGCATAAAGGCCCACTTAACCAAAACAAATATTCGTTATCAGTTGGATGGTCCAAAAGAAATGGAATTAATGAATTTACCTGTCCAGTGTTTGGATTGAAGTATTTGGCGGCGAACTCTTCATTTGGTTGAAAATCAAACAAAATGGTATCAATTCCTTCACAAACTGGATTTTCAAATACCCCTCTATAAAGATTAAATCCTTGCCATGCAAAATCAGGACCCAATCCAAAAGTATTAGGAGGAGTTATACAAGTTCCGTTGATACAGTCCTGAAAGCTTCTACAATTACATTCAGGTTCATCTTTTTTACAACTAAAGAAAGATAACAGGGCAACTAAAAAGATAATATACCTCATTTCGTCATTGTTTTTTGAATATAATTTTCATAGGTTTCATTGTAGAAGCACCATCAAATTTTAGTAATAGCCTCTAGGTTTAAGGCCTATTTAAATCTGCTCAATAAAAATATTACCAGCTTTTGATTCATTTGTGGAGATCCCATCCAATTGCTTTCCCTCAAGCCTGTAAAAAACAATTGAAAGTTCACAATCCTACCTCCACCAGGATCTAAAAGGGGTTAGAAATTTGAGCTAAAAAGGTGTGAAAGGAAAATCTGGATAAGAATGATTTACTAATTGTTTTTGCATTTTCATAGTTCTTCGCTTTAGTTTTAGTGAAATGCTTCGTCGTTTTCAATTTTTTCAAATATACCACCGTAAAAATTTAATAACAACATTTTTGGGGCAATTGTCAAATATTTGCACTTCCTTAATCTGACAAATCAAATGAATTTGCTTTTGAAACAGAAATATGAGTAAAACCTTGAAATCAGGCAAACAGAAGAACTGAAATAAAAATCATCAGCCTGGACGAAAATATAAAGATCATTCA
>JAGQWW010000310.1 GCA_020436955.1 Saprospiraceae bacterium
GTTTGGCAATATTAATTTTTTGTTTTTATCCCTTATTGGTTAAAATCTTCACCGGAAGGAGTTATAAATTTTTCCTCAATGGAATATCACCGGCACAATTGGTTGCATTTTCGACCAGTTCCAGTGCGGCTACCCTTCCGGTAACCATGGAGCGCGTAGAAGAACACCTTGGTGTTGATGAGGATGTTACCTCTTTTGTTTTACCCATCGGCGCTACCGTAAATATGGATGGTACCAGTTTGTATCAATCTGTAGCCGCCGTTTTCATAGCCCAGGTTATGGGCCTTGAATTGGACCTCAGCACTCAATTGATGATAATCGTTACTGCAACGCTTGCAAGTATAGGCTCTGCTGCAGTACCAAGTGCAGGTATGGTAATGTTGGTAATAGTCTTGGGACAGGCGGGTATCCCCGAAGCAGGATTGGCATTGATTTTTGCAGTAGACAGACCGCTGGACATGGTCCGTACCGTAGCAAATGTGACCAGTGATGCGACCGTTTCCATGTTGGTTGCAAACTCATTTGGCATGCTGGGCGAACCTGAAGTTAAAGAATGGGACGACCACTACAGCGAAGGGGAAAACAAAAGTTTACAATAATTTAATATAAATTAGCTTTAAGAACACATCGGCCTTTTATTTTTGCCATACGTTGAAACCAACAACAATCCCTTATGAGTAAAAAGAAGATCCTGGTAGTTGATGATGAACCCGACATTATTGAGATATTAAAATACAATCTTGAAAAGGAAGGTTTTGAAATGTTCTCTGCCAACAATGGTGAAGAAGGCATCCAAATCGCAGAAAGAGAAAAACCTGATTTAATCGTTCTCGATATTATGATGCCGGAGATGGACGGGGTTGAAGTGTGCCGCGTTTTGCGAAGCAAAAAAGATTTCCAAAACACCTTGATAGCTTTCCTTACTGCCCGTGAAGAGGACTATTCTCAAATAGCAGCCCTTGAAGTAGGTGGGGACGATTATATTACCAAGCCTATACGCCCTCGTGTTTTAGCCAGTCGTATCAAAGCATTGTTCAGAAGAGGCGGAAGGAATGAAGGAGGTCAGGAAACCGGAAATGTTGTCGAAATAGCTGACCTTAAGATTAACAAGGACGCTATTACGGTAGAAAAGAACGGGGAAACCATCGACCTTGCCAAAAAGGAATTTGAACTCCTTACTTTATTGGTAGGCAAACCCGGAAAAGTTTTTACGCGCGAAGAAATATTCAACAAAGTGTGGGGTTCAGATGTAATTGTAGGTAACCGGACCATTGACGTGCACATTAGGAAGTTACGTGAAAAAATCGGTGACCATTACATTAAGACAATTAAAGGTATCGGGTACAAGTTTGAGTTCTAATTAACTCCCGACCTTTTACTAAACCATTATTATAAGCATTACTATGCTCAAAAACCCAACCCCCAGGCAAATTGCATTCTTTTCAAGTCTGGTCATTTCAACGGTCTTGTCAATCGCCATCCTGATTGTCAAGCTATTGGGTTTAATGGATATATCCTATCTGGCGCTCATTTGCATTTTCCTTTTCACCCTGTTTTCCGGATATACGGTTGCCATTTATTATTTAAAAAGGTACATCTACCGGAAAATCAAGTTGATTTACAAAACCATTCACAAGCACAAACTGAATCCACTTGAAAAATCCAATGTCGTTGATATTGATGTCAACATCATGGATCAAGTTGAAAAGGAAGTGGAAGAATGGTCCAAATACAGGGAAAAAGAAATCCAGGATCTGAAGGCTTATGCAGAGTATAGAAGAAAATTCCTGGGTGATATTTCCCACGAATTAAAGACTCCAATTTTCAATATCCAGGGGTACCTCGACTCTTTATTGGATGGAGCAAAAGATGAGCCCGAGCGTTGTGACAATTACCTGGAACGAGCTGCTCGAAATGTAGAAAGACTCAACACCATCGTTGAAGATCTGGAAGCTATTGCCCGTCTGGAATCAGGTGAATTGATGCTCGATTTGCAGACTTTTGATATCCGTGAACTTACTGAAGAGGTTTTTGACGACCTTGAAATAAAAGCTAACGATAAAAATGTAACCCTTGACTTTAAAGAAGGTGCGGCCCATCATTATAAAGTAAGAGGAGACCGCGAAAGCATCCGTCAGGTATTGATGAACCTGATAACCAATTCCATTAAGTATGGTAAAAAGGATGGACAAACAAGGGTTGGTTTTTATGACATGGATAAAAATATCCTCATCGAAGTAGCTGATAACGGTATCGGAATTGATAAAAAGCACCTCAACCACGTTTTTGACCGCTTTTACAGAGTTGATAAAAGCCGTTCACGTCAGCAGGGAGGTTCCGGATTGGGACTAGCCATTGTGAAGCACATTGTCGAAGCTCACAAGCAAACTATTAATGTAAGAAGTACGGTAGGCCTGGGGTCCACTTTTGGATTTACGCTGGAAAAGGCTTAACACTCCCCTCTTTCACAAATTTACCATCCGACCATGAAAGCATTCAAAAGGAAAGGCTGGCATTGGTTATTGCTCTTACTCGGGGCATGGGTAATAATAAATCTAATCTTAGGTGGATCCATCCTTTGGAAATGTCCCTTTTTAGCGATTACAGGTTTCAAGTGTAGTGGATGTGGTGGACAAAGGGCGATCTTGGAATTATTTCAAGGGCATTTTAAAAATGCACTGTATTACAATGCACTCCTACCCTTTATTCTAATGTATGCCCTGATTTACGTGTTAAAATACCGGAAGGTCGCCATGTTTGAAAAGTGGTGGACCATTTTGACAAGTAAAGTCGCAATAGGCATAGTTATCATTCTAACGTTGACTTTTACTGTAATTAGGAACACTTCTTTATGGCCCTGGTATTAAGCCTTATTGTTTAACAAGGGTTACGTCTCCTTTGAATATTTCAGTTCTGCCATCCAGGAAGGTTATTTGAGCCTGGTAAACAAAGACTGCTTCATTCATCATTTTACCCTGGAAACGTCCGTCCCATCCAAAAGCAGGATCATTTGGTTGGAAATCGTTCGCCTGGAATAACAAATTACCCCATCGGTCGAATATCAGGAATTCATCTACTCTTTCAACTCCGGGACCACCATAGACCATAAATACATCATTGATGCCATCCTGATTAGGAGAAAATCCTGAAGGGATGAAAACGGGTCGGGTTTTGTCCAAAATGACTTCCACCTCATCGGTTGCACGACAACCATTGATGTCAACCAAGGTAACCGCAAAAACAGTTGAATAAGGCGGACTCACATTTTGAATATAACATCCCGGGCAATTGATAAAATCTTCCGGTTCCCATATCAAGGTATCTACCTCATTATCAGGGATATTTATCAACGCTTCCAAAGTGGAAGAGTCACCCAGGAGAACGGTAACGTCCGGGCCCAGGTCAATCAATAATTGTATTCTTTGTTCTACAGTAATAGTAGTATCCAATTCACAACCGGCGGCATCCTGTATCAGGATATCATATACGCCAGGTGGAAGATTATTAAACTCACCAAAACTTTGGAGTGGTTGACCATTCAAGGAATATAAATATGGAGGTGTACCCCCGGATACATTTTCAATTTGAATGATACCATTTTCCTCACCATAACATCTGGGTGATTGGTTGAGCAACGCGGCATCTGTGATTGGAGGTGCATTTTCTATAACTTCCGTTGAATCCTGACCAATACAACCATTTCTGATATCTCTCACCGTAATGGTATACCAACCCGGTGCATCTACTGTAGGTTGGAGACCGCTTCCCCCAGTTATGGTCCCGCTGGAACTGGTCGACCAGGTATATTGGAAATTAATACCATCGTTGGAAGAGCCTTGCCCACTTAGTTGAACGGTCTCATTAAAACAATCCAAATCAGCTGTTGCATTTGCCTCTGCCAAAGGTGCTACTGTATCAGCAGGCACAACGATAGCCACGGTTGTGAAGCAACCATTGGAAGCATCCGTTAAGACTGCTGTATACCTGGCTGCTCTGTTAACCCGTATTTGGTCCTGGCTGGTATCAGAAACTATATT
>JAGQWW010000311.1 GCA_020436955.1 Saprospiraceae bacterium
TTTTGGGTCAAGCCAAAAGTAACATCAAAGCTCTGCTGATAAAAACATGACACCAATATTGATTTTGGTATTTACTGTTTGCTAAAGCTTTCTTTTTAAAACAAGAAAGGTATCAACCTATTTTTACCTGGCGACGTACCAGATTGAAATAGGCTCCTTTTTTAGCATAAAGCTCTTCGTGTGATCCAGTCTCCAGGATTCGACCATTTTCCATGACCACGATATTGTCAGCAAACTGAATGGTAGAAAGGCGATGGGCAACAAACAAAATCGTTTTGCCGGGAAAAGCATCCCGTATGTTTTCCATAATCAGCATTTCATTGTAGGCATCGAGTGCATTGGTAGCTTCATCCAAAAACAAATAATCGGCATTTTTATACAAGGCTCTTGCCAACAACAATCGCTGTCTGATACCCTGGCTCAAACCCGCTCCACTTTCTCCAATGACGGTATTATATTTTAAAGGAAGGCCTTCCAGATAATCTCCGAGATTGGCCAGTCTCGCTACTTCTTCTAATCTGGATTGATCCACCAATTCATTGCCCAAGGCTATATTTCTTCCTATCGTATCATTAAAAATATGTCCGTCATCCAATACTGCTGAAACCTTATCGAGCCAAAAATCGAGGTGATTCATTTTCAAGGCAGCCTCCCCTACCCTTACATTGCCGGATTCCGGTTCTAAAAGGCCAAGCAATATTTTTAAAAAAGTGGTTTTACCGCTACCACTTGGTCCTACCAGCGCTGTAATCTTTCCTTTTGGAAGTGTAAAATTCACATCCTGCAAAACATAAGGTACACCGCTACCACCATATTTAAAACTCACATCTTCTACCTGTATGGCCCCATCTCCTATTTCAAAAGGCTTGTTTTCAGGTTTTTCAACTTCTTCATCTATCGTTTCAATCTCAGAAAGTCTTTCCAAACTGATAGCCGTATCTTGATACACCAGGAAAAACTCCACCAGCGCATTGACAGGTCCGTTCAATTGACCCAGGATAAACATGGTGGCCAACATCATACCGAGGGTCATCTCATTTTCAATAACAGCATAAGCAGTAAGGCCTACCACCACCAGATTTTTCAACTCATTGATAAAATACGCACCACGGGATTGCAGCATTTCCAGCTGCAAAGATTTTGCATTGATGACCGAAAGTTTTGCCTGTATACGCTCCCAGGACCAACGCCTTTGTCGCTCAGCCTGAAACAATTTGATATCCTGGATACCTTGAAAGATGTCTAACAAGTAGTTATGTCCGGCTGCTTCCTGTTCAAACTTTTTAAAATTGAGTTCTCTTTTCTTTTTTAAAAATAAACGTACCCAAATGAGGTACAACAAGGTGCCGACAGCAAACACAACAAAGACCCGACAATCAAAAATCAATAAGATGACGCTGAAAGACAGAATAGTAAGCACTGAAAAAACATGATATAGCGCTGAAGAATGCAACAGGTGATCCATCCGATCATGATCAGCCATACGTTGCATCAAATCACCCGTTGAAAAACGCTGAAAATACCTGGCCGGCAATCGAATAATCTTGACCAAATGATCGGTAAGTAAGGTAATATTGAGGTGTGTACCAATATGATTAATGATGGCACCACGCAATAATTCCAATAAAACCTGGCTCAATAACAAAACCCCCATACCACCCATCACCAACCAAATGAAGTTGATATTTTTTTGCCCAATACCGATATCCACCAATGACTTGATGAGAAAAGGCAGGGCAAATTGCAGCAAACTTATCAGCAACACTCCGATTCCAACCTGCCATAAAAGGGAAGAATAATTTTTGAGATTTTGCCAGAAATAATTCCTTTTCCGTTTTCCGGTCTGTCCTTCGCTACTTCTGAAAAATTCCGGTTTAGGTTCCAGCGCAAGCACAATACCTTTGGCTCCGGGTCCTTCATCTTCAGACCAGCTATATAAAAACTCCTGCTTGGAAAGTGTGATGATACTATCTGCAGCCGGATTACCTACCACAACTTTTTTGTCAGTCACTTCAAAAGCTACCACAAAATGATACCCTTCCCAAAAAATGATAGCCGGCAAGGGAATTTCCTTTTGCAACTGTTCATAATTGACTGTTGCCGCCAAACTCCGCATCCCCAATTTCTCAGCTGCTTCAGAAATATCCAACAAGGAAACCCCCTCCGTAGTAGTGTGGGTAAGCTGTTTAAGATAAGGCAAAGGAAATTTCCGCTGATAATACGCTGTCACCATCTGCAGGCAAGCAGCCCCGCAGTCCATCTCGTCCAGTTGCTTAGTAAACGGATAAGTCGATGACATTTATTGGTGGATTATAATTTAGAGCTTTTGGCTATTGGCTATTGGCCATTGGCTAATTCAAAAATCAAAATTCAGAAATCTAAAATCTCTCACCTCCCAATCCGCCAGTTGGCGGACGGAAGATTTTTCGGTGTTCGGATTTTGCGGTTCGGTGTTCGCGGTTCGCGGTTCGGTGTTCGGTAAATTCCTTCATCCAGAAACGAGCATCCAGCAACCACCCCCCACCTCATACCTCATACCTCATACCCCATACTTCATACTTCATACCTCATACTTCATATCTCAATTGGTTCAATATTTGAACCAATTTACAAAACAACGGCATTGAAACCGGTTTTTATCAGTATTGTTGGAGTTTTGCAACATCCTTCTGACTGGAGTCGGCTGGAAACTTACCTGCTTGAAGTTGGCCCAACGCTGCAGGACCACTATACTGATTTTGAAATCATTTTGATTCAAAATACCGGTGACCCATTGTATCCCTTTACCTGGGAAAAGCTGCCGGATAGCATCCGTAAAAATACCTATTGGATAAAACTCTCCAATCAGGTAAATAAAAACCACGCCATACTGGCCGGCCTTGATAGGGCGAATGGTGATTATACCGTTGTTTTTGGTTTGGAAATGACGGGGCATGCCGACCTCATCACGGAATTGCACCAAAAAACGAGCGAAGGCTATGACATTGTATACCTTCGATCAGCGAAACCGGGCAAGGGTCAAAAAAATGGACTTTTCCGAAAGGTGTTTTATTTTATAATGGATCACTATTCCGAATTGAAAATTGACCCGCAGGCCTTAGATACCAGGATTATCTCCCGAAGGGCCCTCAACAATTTGCTCAAATTGAGAGAGAACCTCCGTTTTATGAAAGCGATCTATTCCATGGTAGGGTATCCGACAGCGTATATTTGCATACAAGAAGTGCCGGAAACCAATACTCCCGGATTCGGCGAAAATTTCAGAACCAGCTTACTTGCCATCACTTCCTTTACTACCTTTTTAAAGACCTTATCCCTTTGGATTTTCCTTTTTTCAGTCGGCATTGCAGCTGTGGTAATTCTCAATGCCTTTCTGGTTAAATTGGCACACGTAGACATCTTTGGCACTCCGCAGGAAGCTTTATCCGGCTGGGCATTTATGATTGTAGTGATAGCCGTATTCTTTTCCATTACCTTCCTCAACTTTTACTTGTTGACCATTTTTATCAGCAACATTTACCACGAGATCAAAAATCGTCCCCTATACATCGTAGAATCAATCCAGCGTGTCTAAAGCTTTTTTCATTTGAAAAATTACCTTTGCTTATTTCCAAAAGGTAAAATTCAACTTATGAAAATTGCATTGATAGGTTACGGTAAAATGGGAAAGGCGATTGAAGAACTCGCCAAAGAGCGCGGAGATGAAATAGTTTTGCGTATCACCTCATCTGACCTGGGCGGCCTGACCTTGGAAAACATCCAAAAAGCTGATGTAGCAATTGACTTTTCCAGGCCTGAATTTGCCTTTGAAAATATAGCACTTTGTATGCATGCCGGCGTCCCTTGTGTAAGTGGCACCACCGGATGGCTAGATAAATATGACGATGCTGTTGACCTTTGTAATGAAAACAAGGGCGCCTTTTTATACGCTTCCAACTTTAGTATAGGGGTCAACTTATTTTTCAACCTCAACAAACACCTTGCAACGCTCATGCAATCTCATAATCAATACGATGTGAGCATGGAAGAAATAC
>JAGQWW010000312.1 GCA_020436955.1 Saprospiraceae bacterium
CCAAGGCATCCCGACCATCCTGGAAGGTAATATGGGTTGAAAAGTTAAGGTCAAAACTTTTTGTATTCCTGGTAGTGTTATCACAACTTTCTTTATCACAGGAGAGCGTTAACATCGGGGTCAGCAAAAGCAAAAACATTAATTTTTTCATGGCAAAAAAATTTCAAGTGAAATAAGAATGCTATAAATCAATGAGTTACACTTCAACTGGAAATCATTATGAATGTAAGTGATATACTTTAATCAACAAATGACGGCCATCAATCGAACCAGGGATATTTGAACAGAGTATCTTTAAATGCGAACAATACTTTATTTTTAGGCAAAATTCATCCCGCATTTGCCTAAACAAATCATATACCTGTCCCTTTTCCTGGCATCTTTCCTTGCTGCGGGTAACCTCTATTCCCAGGAGTATTTATCTGAAATATCCTTTTACGGAACTGACGTAGGGCTTCCCCACAGGGAAATCAACACTATTTATAAAGACAAAAACGGTCTAATGTGGGTCGGCACTCCTCAGGGAATAGCCACCTTCAATGGGGAAGAATTTGTGCCGGTTTCTCATCCTGAATTTTCACACAAAAACATCTGGAAAATCCTGGAAGATAACCAGGGCAGGTTTTGGCTGATACCCAATTGGCCTTATAAGGATTTTGACATTTGGCACCCAAAGACAGGAGCATTGCAAACCTTTTCTCAAATCTTTGGAAAGGAATTACCCATCAACCAGGAGAAACATTTCAAATGGTTTAAGGACGAAAAATCAGGAAAAATCTTTGTTTCCGGCTCACAAAATGAACTCTATTTTTTTGAAGGTGATACAGTTCAAAAAATTGAATTGGAAGGGGTCTCAACTATCAATCCTATCCTTGCAACGGAAGATTTGATCTACGTCATTTGTGATCAGGAATACCTTCGCACATTTGATTTTAAAGGCAACTTTATTCAAACCTTAGCGACTGGCTTCAATCTGGATTATTATGATCCTTTGCAAAACAGGGCATTACCACTAGTAGTTTTTTCAGGAGGAAAATATGAACAAAAAACGACCTATTTTATAGACAAAGTAGGTCATGTAAAACTCCTTCCGGACAAATTATGGAATCCGGTAGCATTTGAAATGGAGGACCAGAATGGAGATAGAAGTACCTTCCTCTTATGTGGCAATTCATTGCATGATTCCCTTGGACATAAAATCATCTCTTTTCAAGAGGGAGATAACCTATCTTCAAACGGTATTTACAGAGCCTTTTTTACCACCGGAAATAGAAAGATTTGGATTGGAGACAACTTCGGCCTCATTGAAATTCTTTTAAGGAAAAACAATTTCAAAAAAATTGAATCTGATGAAGAAGATCTTTCAGTTGCAATAAGAGGTATAAAAGAAACAGAAAATTACCTGGTCGTCAACAAGGAAATCACAGGGACTTTTGTTGTCAATAAAAAAACAGGCGTATCCAAGGTTTTACCTCAATCTGAATTAGGGTGGGGTTATTTTGGGTTATTATCCTTAGGCAATGACAGGGTCTTGATTGGTCGGGAAAGATCTGTCGAATTTTTTGATTGTAAGGATGGAAAAATTCAAAGCTTCAAGTCTTTGCATACTCCCTGGTCCTTTTTTCAACTTTCGGCAACCAAAATTTTGGTGGGAACAACCAATGGCCTTTTCCTGCTCGATCTTGCCACCTCGGAAATGACTCCATGGGGCGATGAAAAAATGCGTCAGAGCCTACATCAAAGTTTGGTGTATTTCATGGAGACTTCCAGGGATGGGGATATATTGATTGCAACGAATAAGGGTTTAATTGCCTGCGATAGAAATGGCATTTTTAAAAGGCATTTTAATAATGGGGAAGATGACCAAAATCAAATTCCCAACACCGAGGTTTTTCATTTTTATCAACAAAATGATACCCTTACCTGGCTCGCTACTGCAGACCATGGCTTAATCGGCCTAAATCCTAAAAGTCCATCCCCAAAGTCCAGGTATTTTAATGAACAATCGGGGTTACCTTCCAATACTGTTTATGCGGTTTACCCCGATACCGATGGGAACCTATGGGTCAATACAGCCAATGGCGTTTCAAAAATCAATATTGAATCAGGTGAAGTAAATTCATTTTTTGAAGATGATGGAATCTGCAACAATGAGGGCAACAGGATTGCTCATTGGCAAAGTGAAAATGGAACCATCTATTTTGGAACCATTAAAGGAGTAACCAGCTTCCATCCGGAAGATTTTAAGGAAAAAATAATTGCAGCACCTTTTAAAGTTCAAATAGGCGCTTTCCAAAAATTGGACCCAAAACAGGACCGTTTCATTGACCTGACCGGAGATTTTCGAAAATCAAGAACCATCACGATTGAACCTGAAGAATCGGTTTTCACCCTGCAGGTTGATGTCCTTAATTATTACAAAAGTACTTTCAATCAGGTCCACTACAGGTTAAATGGACTCGACAAGGAATGGACCAAATCCCGCGACAATACCTTACGATTTGGCAGGCTTCCTTACGGTGAATACACCCTTGAAATTAAAGCGCGTGATGTACGTGGAAATTGGTCCACCAACACTATGTTTATACCGATAACTATTGTGACTCCATTTTATTTACGATGGTGGTTTATTGTAGGAATGATTGTAATGCTTGGAGCTTTGGTGTATGGGTACGTAATGTACCGAACCAGATTATTGCTGGAAAAAAAGATTGAATTAGAGAAACAAGTAGCCAGCAGAACTCAAAAGATCCTGGAAGACAAAAAAGTAATTGAAAAGCAGGCGAGAGAATTACAATCGCTAGAGTCTTTAAAATCAAGATTCTTTGCCAATGTAAGCCATGAATTGCGAACGCCTTTAAGCCTCATGATAGGGCCTCTGGACGCTGTGTTGAAAGAAAAAGATTTGAACCAAGGTAAAACCAGGAAGTTGTTACAATTTGTGCAGACTAACAGCAACAAACTATTGGGTCTTGTAAACGAAATCCTGGATCTATCCAAGTTGGAATCCGGCAAGCTGGAAGTAAAAGAAGAGCGGGTGGTCTTGTATGATTTTATAAAACCAGTTTATCAGCAATTCAGCTCATTTAGTAGTAGCGAGTCAGTCAAACTAGAATTGGATTTTGATCTGGACCGCCAGTTGGAAATACTAGTGGACAAGGGTAAACTCGATAAAATCCTGCAAAACTTCTTATCCAATGCATTTAAGTTTACGCCAATTGGTAAAAAGGTTATCCTAAAGGTTGAAAGGCTTGAAAAGGACTTGCATTTCACAGTCACCGATGAAGGACCTGGCATTCATCCTGATGATCTTCCATTTATTTTTGACCGTTTTTATCAGTCAAAACAAGCGTCGGGAATGGCCAAAGGAGGAACCGGGATCGGACTTTCTCTTTCAAATGAATTGGCAGGATTGATGAAGGGTCGGTTGAGTGTAGAAAGTCCGGTTGAAAATGGCCAGGGTAGTCGTTTTCATTTGTTTCTGCCATGCAAGGTGGTGGAAAACAAGGAAGAAATTGTTGTAGAGCAAAGCACAGAATCAACTTCACTGGTAGGTGAAAATGACAACGATACCACTCAACCCTCAAAATTGCTAATCGTAGAAGACAATCCTGAGCTTCGCGCCTATTTGCAAATCCTACTGGAAGACCGATTTATCATCCGAACTGCTAATAATGGTAAGGAAGCTTTACAGCTATTGCAAGGGGGACAATATTATCCTGATATCATTATCTCTGATCTGATGATGCCCGAAATGGATGGTATTACCTTTTTAAAAATCATCAAAAACGAAAATAAGTTCTTCCAGATTCCTGTATTGATGTTGACGGCACGGGCAGATAAAGATGTAAAAATTGAAGCCTTGCGCATTGGTGTAGATGACTATCTGACCAAACCTTTCATTGAAGAAGAATTAAAAATCAGGCTTGGCAACCTTTTGAAATTTTATGAACAAAGAGTGCAGTCAACAGCGGAAGAAAGAGAAGAAAAGCCTAATCAGGAACCAGCAATAGCATCTGTTTCAAATGT
>JAGQWW010000313.1 GCA_020436955.1 Saprospiraceae bacterium
AATTCGGGCTGCAAACGGATTTTCACCCTGCAAAAGGTCTTTTACGGCCTGGGTTGGAAGTTCATGATTTTGTTTGAGCAATTTAACCATGAGCTCCAGTTTGCCTTTTACCTTTTGGGTGAATTTTTTATCACCCACCAATTTAATGATGTTGCCACGGGATGTAATGGTAACTTCAGGAAATGATTTTGCCAGTAGATTGATCTTAGCGTTTTTTTCACCGAACAGCTCTAGCAAATCGACATCATCTACGGTTAATACTATTTCACTCAAATTAATGACTTAACTTTTGGTTTTTTAATGATTGTTTATGTCGCTAAATAACCTCGAAAGGTTCATTTATGTTTATTCAAAAATGGGGTCTGAAGCGTTAATTTTGAAAAAGAATTTTCTAAAGACCTAATGTAAAATCAATTTTTCATAAAAAGGCCTATTTTTACATCATGAACGACCAAAAGACCATAAAAAGTTTCAAGGTCAGAGGAATTGACGGGAAGGAGATAGATTTTGCCTCTTTTGGGAATAAAAAAATAATGATCGTAAATGTTGCCAGTGAATGTGGATTCACTTCTCAGTATCAACAATTACAGGAATTATATAATCATTTTGAAAGTAATTTAGTCATAATTGGTTGCCCGTGTAATGATTTTGGCAATCAGGAACCGGGAGATGAAAAGTCCATTACCCTATTCTGTGAAAAAAATTATGGCGTTACGTTCCCATTAACCGAAAAAATCTCGATTACGGGAAAAGAAGTACATCCATTGTATAAATGGCTGACAAATAAATCTGAGAATGGCGTTATGGACAGTGAAGTGAGCTGGAATTTTCAGAAATACCTGCTGGACGAAAATGGCCATTTAGAAAAAGTACTTCCCCCTTCTACCCTTCCTATCGACCCTGAAGTTTTGGACTGGTTGGCCGGTTAAACAGAAATACCTGTTTCAACCTGATTTCATTATGTTTTTTAAGGATATCATTGGACAAGAAAAAATAAAAACCAGTCTGCGTCTTTCCCTACAAGATGAGACACTTCCGCATGCCCTGTTGTTGCTGGGTCCGGAAGGTAGTGGCGGCCTGTCGCTCGCTTTAGCTATGGCTCGCGCATTGGTCTGTACCGACCTTCAGGAAGGTGAACCTTGTGGCGTTTGTAGTGGTTGTTCCAAGTCTTTAAAAAATATCCATCCTGATATTCATTTCTCTTTTCCCACGATTGGAAAAGATGCCCTGAGTGATGAATTTTTACCTCAATGGCGCCAGGCACTGGAAGAAAATCCTTATCTCAATGCCTACCAATGGTTGCAAAAGATTGGTGCAGAAGGGAAGCAAGGGAATATTACCAGAAAAGAATGTTCTCGTATCATCCACAAATTGACTTTCAAGTCGTTTGAAAGTAAAAACAGGGTCCTTATTCTTTGGATGCCTGAATATCTTGGTTTGGAAGGAAACAGACTTTTAAAAATAATTGAGGAACCACCACAGGATACATTTTTTATTCTGGTAGCTGAGGATCAGGATCTAATTTTGAATACCATTTTGTCAAGATGTCAATTAGTAAAATTGCCCGCTTTACATGATGAGGATATTCAACAGGCCCTTCATCAAAAAACATCGATTAGTGATGAAAAGGCACGTTCAATTGCCTTTTTAGCGGAAGGAAATTTTAATATGGCGCTGCAATATGTGCAATTGTCCGAGCATGGTTCAGAAGCAGATAACAGTGGTTTGTTCCTGGATTGGTTGCGCAAATGCTACAAAGGTGAAGGAGTAGCCATTGCTAAATGGGTAGATGAATTTGCAGGAGCAGGTAGAGAAAATCAGAAATTTTTCTTGAAATATGGATTGCACTTCCTTCGTGAGTATTTATTTTTAAAAACAACCGGACGAAATGAAGTGCGATTGTTGCCAAATGAACTGGACACTGCTCAAAAAATGGAGAAAGTGTTAAGTTTGGACAAGGTGGAGAAAATGAGCAACTTATTTTCTGATACCATGTATTATGTAGAAAGAAATGCAAACCCCAGGATTTTATTCCTGGACGCATCGATTCAGATGCATAAAATATTTAAAAATACAGCTTGATAAAAGGGCTGTAATGCGACTTCCAAAAGGCTTTTTAATTTTGCCCGGAAGTACCAAAAAACCACTTTATTAATAAAATGTAACATATATGGCTTGCGCAGGATGTACGAGTTGCGGGACTTCAGATGGAGGAGCTAAAGGATGTAAGAATAATGGCTGTTCTACAGGCGGTTGTAACCGTCTTAACACATATGACTGGCTTTCAGTACTTGATATAGAAGATTCACAACCTTTCAACTTAATTGAAGTCAGTTTTAAAAACGGCGCCCGCAAAGAATTTTATCAAAACCCAACTTATACGGGAGCTTATCCCGGAGACTTTGTTGTTGTAGACACCGGTGCCGGATTTGATATGGGCAAGGTTTCGCTTACCGGAGAATTGGTTCGACTTCAAATGAAAAAGAAGAAAGTACCTGAGGATGGTATTTTCAACAAAGTGATAAGAAAGGCAAATGAAAGAGATCTTGAACGCCTGGAAGAATCAAGAGCGCGTGAAAAAACTACCATGATTCGATCAAGAGCTATTGCCAGAACTTTGGGTCTTGATATGAAGGTTGGAGATGTAGAATACCAGGCAGACGGTAAAAAAGCTACTTTCTTTTATACAGCTGACGGAAGAGTGGACTTTCGGGAATTGATTAAACATTTTGCTCGCGAGTTTAAGGTAAAAATTGAAATGCGTCAGATCGGTACCCGACAGGAATCTGCTCGTATTGGTGGATTAGGTTCCTGTGGAAGGGAGCTTTGCTGTTCTACCTGGTTGACTGATTTTAAATCAGTCACCACAACAGCTGCCAGGTATCAAAACCTCGCTATAAATCAGGCAAAACTATCAGGTCAATGTGGAAGGTTAAAGTGTTGTCTGAATTATGAATTGGACACTTACATGGAAGCATTCGATATGTTTCCTAAAAATGCAGATCGCTTAAAAACAAGGACCGGTATAGCCAGCCTTATCAAGACAGACATCTTTAAGCAATTGATGTATTACACTGTTGACGATGAAATCAATCGTGGAAAAACTTTTGCCTTGGAGCCCAGTAAGGTTCAATTGATTATTGATGCCAATAAAAAAGGAGAAACTCCTCCTAGTTTATCAGAACTTCAGGTACTTATAGTTGTTGCTCCAGAGGAAGAAGAACACGATTACGAAGATGTAACCGGTGTTGTGGAACTTCCCATGGAACAAAAGAAAAAGAAGAAAAAGAAAAGAAATAACAGAGGAAAGCCCGGTAATCGCGAAGGAGGAAATAAAGAAGGAGGAAACAGGGAAAGCAGCAATAGAGACGGTGGCAATAAAGAGGGTGGAAACAAGGAACGAGGAAATAGACCTCCTAAAAACAGAGATCAGAGAGATAACAGGCCTAAAAAGGAAAATAAAGGACCAAATCAGCCCACAGCAGAAAATAATGCTAATGAATCCAAAGGCAATGAGCCAAAAGTAGACAACAATGCTAAAAGACGTCCAAACAAAAACAGGAACCGTAATCGTAACAACCGAAACAATAATAACAACAACAATAATAAGGGCAATAACAACCCCGACAATAAATCTTGATTACCATAAATTTTACCAAAAAATAATTACATGAAATACGATGTAACCGTCATTGGTTCCGGCCCTGGCGGATATGTTGCAGCCATCAGATGTGCTCAATTAGGTCTAAAAACAGCCATTATTGAAAGATACAACACTTTAGGTGGAACCTGCCTGAATGTAGGATGTATCCCATCTAAAGCTTTGTTGGATTCTTCTGAGCACTATCATAATGCGAAAGAAAAATTTGAAGAGCACGGTATTCAATTAAGCGCTTTGAAGGTGAATATGCCTCAGATGATTAGGCGTAAAAATGAAGTGGTTGATCAGACCTGCAAGGGTGTGGAATTTTTGATGAAAAAGAACAAAATCGACGTATTTAAAGGTCATGGTTCCTTTGTCAATAAA
>JAGQWW010000314.1 GCA_020436955.1 Saprospiraceae bacterium
CCATTGATAAGTTTGGACTGTACCATAGGTTGAACCGGGATATTGCATACCAAAGCTGATGCTTTTTTCCAGACCGGATGAAAGGTGAACTGGCCTTCCAAGAGTGTGGCAATTTTTTCTACGATAGAAAGGCTGAGTTTTTTCCGAACGTAAGGGTCATTTTCCAATTGGCTGGATGATAACTCCTGGGATTTGAAATCTTCCCAATCGGGCAGATCAGCCATTTTTCCTTCAAAGGCCATCACCAACTGTGGTTTGCCTTCTATATTTTCCATTCCAAAGTAAATGCCCAGTTGATCTGATTTATCTAGACTCTTCAATATGACTTCCAACAAATTGTAAAAAATCTGAGCGGTCTTGGCCTGGTCCATATTCAACCTGGTTGGAATGGAGTCTTCCAGCACCCATTTCATATTAATTTCGGCAGATTCGGCTTTCAAGCGGGAAAATTTCTCCAAACCATTGAGAAAATCGATGGTGTGGGTTTTTTCTTTTTGAATTTTTAACTGGCCTGAATTTAAAAGGGCAAAATTGAAAAGATTATTCAGCACAAGAGAGAGGTCATCTACACTTGTTTTTAGATCACGAAGGTATTCTTGCTGGGTTGCAGAAAGTCCGGTGTTCTCTAACAAAAACAGGATATTACCTATTGAATTTAAAGGTGTACGAACATGGAAATTCAATTCTGCAAAGGTTTCCTCTTTTAAAAGGGCCTCTTGCTGGGCAATCTCCTTTTCTGCGATAAGCTGCTGCGATAATTTTTTATCAGAAATATCCTGTAAAGCTCCAACCAGCAGTGCTTTTTCTGCAAATTCATCGAAGAATAACTTTGCCTGGATACTAACCGTTTTAATGGTTTTACCATTGACGATTATTCTGTGTTCCAGTTGGTGTTGCTTTCCGTCTTTTCCTGCTTCTTCAAAAAAGTTTTCTACTACCTTTCTATCCTCAAAATGTACATAGTTGAGGTAGTCAATTTGAGTAGGTTGTATGCTTTTTGGATTGAAACCAAAGATACGAAACATCTCGTCTGACCATTTCATCTCATTTGTCACAATATCCATCTCCCAACTCCCAAAATGGGCCAACTCCTGTGCTTCCTGGAATCGTTTTTCATTTACCGCCAACACTCTGGCTGTTTCTTCGAGTTTCGCCTGCGTTTTAAAACGTTGTAAAGCATATCGAATGGACCGGCCTAATTGTTTTTCATCAATTTGACCCTTTACCAGGAAATCCTGCGCACCAGCCTTAATGGCCTGGTTGCCAATGATTTCATTATTTAGACCTGTTAAAACGATTAGGGGAACTTCGGAAGCGTGTTCGAGATAGGCAGTAACGGTTTTAAATCCACTACTATCGGGCAAGGTCAAATCCAGTAAAACCAATTCTATTTCTATGGACTCAATCAATTCGAAACCTTCTTGTAAGGTCTCAGCCTGGTATAGCTCAAATTTGAATCCTACATCTTTTAGATAAATATTGATCAGATCAGCGTCTGCGGGATTATCTTCAATAAGGAGAATAGGTGTCTTTAATCTGGTGTTCATGTACTGCCCGCTTCTGTAGGTTAACGAATGAGCGCTATCTTCTTGTTTTTTTATTTAATCTTACAATGAGGATATAAATATAAAAATAATATATTTAATATCGATATCCCTGTTACGTTTCGAACTCTTTAAAAAAATTTGGGTTTCTTTGAGCTTTAAAGCTAATTGATACCAAATTCACAGTTTTTGTAACATGCAAAATCCAAGCCAATTCGCCGAATTGTACTTAGCATACCTAAGTGAAAATACCTTTGAAAAGGAGCCAAAGGGCCTTTATTTACCAGCAGATTATATCATGGATCTGGGTGGAAAGCGTCTCCGTCCACAGTTGGTTTTGTGGGGTGCACACCTGCACGGTGGTGACGAAAAGGTGGCATTACCTATCGCACATGCCGTGGAAGTCTTCCATAATTTTACCCTGGTACACGATGATATCATGGATCAGGCAGATTTGAGACGAGGCAAGCCAACTGTGCACAAAAAGTATGGGGTGAATTCGGCTATCCTTTCCGGAGATGTAATGTTGATCAAAGCCTATCAGTTTTTACAGAAGAGTGGGGTACATCACTTTGATGCTTTGATTGAAGCTTTCAACCGGATCGCTATTGAAGTTTGTGAAGGCCAGCAAATGGATATGGATTTTGAAGTAAGAGATGATGTGACCATTGACGAATACCTGAAAATGATAGAGCTGAAGACCGCTGCTTTGTTAGGAGGAGCTTTGCTATTGGGAGCCCTTGGAGCAGGAGCTTCGGATGAAAACGGAAAATTGCTCGATGCTTTTGGAAGGAATATGGGCGTTGCTTTCCAGATTCAGGACGATTACCTTGATACTTTTGGAGACCCGGCCTTGTTTGGTAAAAAAGTAGGTGGGGACATTATCCAAAACAAAAAAACCATCCTCTACCTGAAGGCATTGGAGCTTGCTTCACTCAGCCAAAGAAATGATCTCATCAAATGGTATAATACGGATACTGCCGACGACATTGCAAAAGTAGCTGCTGTGAAAAACCTATTTTCTGAAATAGGGGTAGAAGAGGAAATTTTAAGTTTGCAAAATCAATACATTGATGCTGCTCAGGAAGCTTTGAAAAAATTGGAGGTTTCTTCCAATAAAAAATCTGAAATGGCTGATTGGGCCATGGCCTTGGTTGATAGAAATGTTTAAAATGGACTTGGCCGCATTATATGGCATTAACTTTGAATATTTAAAAATGATAAGGTTCCAATAATTGTGGAGAACTATCGTTCACTTACCTTGTTAAACCAAAAAAAATAAATCCTGAACATGAGAAATTTTATCCTGCTTTTTGTTGCAGTGTTGTTGATGGGGTCTCAGGCAATGGCCCAAAAATTTGAAGGTGTAGTAAAATTGAAATCTAAAGGAGAATTAGCGCTTAATGCTGATTTTACTTTGAAAGGCGATAAGGTGAAAACCGAAATTACCCAAGATGGCCAGGAGGTTATCATGATTGCTGATAAATCAAGCGGCGATGTGTATGTCCTTTCTGACAATAATGGCCAAAAATCAGCTACCAAAATGAATATGAATGATATTCCTTCCAAGCTTTTAGCATCAGCTGAAGTGAAGGATGAAATGGTAGTGACCGTGACCGGTGAAAAGAAAAAGGTTAATGGCTACAACTGTGTGAAGGTGATTGGTAAATCATCTACAGTGGAGTCAGAAGCATGGGTGACAGAAGAGGTGAAACTTACCTTCGCAGACTTAATGCCTGGTAAACAAGGTGTTACGGACCAGGTTTTAAAATCCTGGACGGAAAATGATAAGGTGAAAGGTTTTCCAGTTAACATCAAAAGTAAAAACCTGACCTCGAACGTTGAGACTGAATACGATGTGGAGGTAGACGCAAAAAAGATTAAGGACAAAGAGTTTGAAATTGACCCTTCTTATCAGGTAAGAGACGCATCTCAGTTTATGAAGATGATGGAGAAGGCGCCAAGCAAAGAAGATATCGACGCGATGAGAGCACGTGTTAAGGAAATGGAGCAAAAAGCAAATGCAGCGCAGATGAAACCACTTCCGACTGAAGATACTAAGGAGACTCCGGCTCAGCAGGAAGCTAAACCTGCAGGTGACGGTGGCGGAAAATAATCTGTCAGGAAAGTCATCCTAAATTAAGGTCATGCAATTTTTAACTATTAAATTGCATGACCTTTTTTTAATGATTACCTATATGAAATACCTTATCACCCTTGTGCTGGCTATCTTCAGCCAGAGTGTTTTTGCTCAAAATAACATCCCTGTTATTTCTAACCTTACAGTTGAAGAAGATGAAGACGCAGGACTCATTGTGCTTCAGTACGATCTTTCCGATGCTGAAATGGACCCTTGCAATATTGAGGTGTTTTATAGCCCTCCGGGAAGGAAGACCCATGCTATCAAGCTGACGAATGCCACAGGCGCAGTCGGCTCTGGTATTGTATCCGGGACCGGTAAAATCATTTATTGGCCCTATC
>JAGQWW010000315.1 GCA_020436955.1 Saprospiraceae bacterium
TGCCCCAAGTGGAACAGCCATCACCCTGGCCCAACAAATCATCCAAATATTGAACAGGAAATCTTCCTGGAAAAATGAAACATCAGATAATGCAGGAGTCCTTTCGATTATTTCAAAACGAGAGGAAAATGTACCCGGCACCCACGAGATTTCTTACACTTCCGACATCGATTCCATTGAAATAAAACACACTGCTTTTTCAAGAAAAGGTTTTGCGCAAGGCGCACTGGAAGCTGCACATTGGATTAAAAATAAAAAGGGCGTGTTTAGCATGTCGGATGTTTTGGGATTCTAGGCTGCATTCAATCCCATAATAAGCTATCCAAATACAATTTTTCCTATAAAAAACCTGCCAACACTTATATTCGCGGGCTGTTAAACAATTGATGCTTACTGGCGTTTTGCCATTGCAATTTCTACTTAACGATAAACGTAACATACCACTTATGAAAGTAATGAACTATTTGCTTTTATGCCTGCTATTGGCGCCGATCTCCATGGTGGCCCAATTGGAGATGGACAACTTTGATAAAAATATTAATCCAAAAGAGGATTTTTACCATCACGTAAATGGTACCTGGATTGAAAACACAGAAATACCACCCACAGAAGGTCGTTGGGCGAGTTTCTCTGAAATTATTGAGCGTAACCGTACAGTGTTAAAACAGATCTGTGAAAAAGCGGCTGAGGAAAAAAATGAGAAAGGAAGCGACAAGCAGTTGGTGGGTGATTTGTATTTCAGCGCTATGGATGCTGAAAAAATCAATCAACTAGGGTTTTCAGCGATTGAAGAGGCTTACAACAATCTGGATGCAATTGAAAATGTTGAGGACATCACGGAAACCATCGCTAATTTTCAAAAATGGGGACTTTCAACGCCATTTTACTTTTTTGTAAATCCTGATCCAAAAAATTCAAAATTCTACGCAGCACAGGTTTGGCAAGGAGGAACTTCCCTTCCTTCCAGAAGCTATTACCTGGAAGACAATCCCAGATTTGAAAAAGTACGTGAAGCATATTTGGAGCACATCACCAACATGTTTAAGCTGGCTGGTGTAGAAGAAGAAACTGCTCAGAAAAATGCAGCTACCGTTTTGGAAATGGAAAAGCGTTTTGCAATGGCTCAGCGCTCACCGGTAGAAAGCAGAAATCCTGAAAAGAACTACAACAAGATGACCCTTGAAGATTTGGAGCACATCAGCTTCAATTTTGATTGGGCCAAATACCTGGAAGACAGAGGAGCCAACCACGCCGATTACCTTTTGGTAGCACAACCTGAATTCCTGACTATGTTTGACCGTATGCTAGGTGACTTTGGTGCCAAAGAATGGGCCACCTATTTCAAATGGAAAATGCTTAGCAATACTGCTGATTACCTAAGCGATGACTTTGTAAATGAAGATTTCAACTTCTTTTCAAAGACTCTTCGCGGCATCCAGGAGATCCAACCACGCTGGAAACGTATGCAACGTACCGTTGATGGTAGTCTAGGTCAACCACTAGGTAAATTGTTTGTAGCGGAGACTTTCCCACCTGAAGCAAAAGATCGCATGGTGGTAATGATTGAAAACCTTCGTTCGGCCTTCCGCAACCGTTTGGCTAAATTGGACTGGATGAGTGAAGCTACCAAGCAGGAAGCATTAAAGAAGTTGAATGCTATCAATTATAAAATTGGTTATCCGGATGAGTGGAGAGATTACAGCAGCCTTGACATCAACAAAGATGACTTCCTGGGCAACATGCGCCAAATCTCTGCTTTCAACAATGAGTTCAACCTAAAAAGAATAGGTCAGGAAGTAGACATCAACGACTGGGGTATGTCACCTCCAACAGTTAATGCCTATTACTCACCAACTCGTAACGAGATTGTTTTCCCTGCAGGTATCTTACAGCCACCATTCTTCGACTTCTATGCTGATGATGCATTAAACTACGGAGCTATCGGAGCGGTAATCGGACATGAAATCACCCACGGTTTTGATGACCAGGGAAGCCAGTACGACGCTGAAGGAAACCTTAAAATGTGGTGGACTGAAGAAGATCGTGAGAAATTTGATGCCTTAGCTCAAAAAATTGTAGAGCAATACAATAGTTATACTGTTTTGGATTCTGTCCACGTAAACGGACAACTTACCCTTGGCGAAAACATCGCTGATCTGGGGGGGGTTGCCATGGCTTACGATGCGCTACAATTACATATGAAAGAAACCGGTCGCCCGGACAAAATAGACGGCTTCACTCCAGAACAAAGATTCTTCATGGGATTTGCCCGCATCTGGAGAGCTAAATACCGCGATGAGGTATTATTGGAACGTATCAAAACGGACCCACACTCACCGGGTATCCACCGTTGTAACGGTACCCTATCCAACACACCGGCCTTCCACGAAGCATTTGAAGTGAAAGACGGTGCCAAGATGAAGAAAGAAGAAGTGGTGAGGATTTGGTAGGATGGGTTGCTGGTCCCTGGTTACTAGATACTAGTTTCTGGTCTCTAGTTTCTGGATGCTGGATGTAGGTACTTGCCTAAAAGAGGTTGTCTCAGTATTGAGGCAACCTCTTTTCATTTTATGGATAAAGTAAGGCTAGCAAACAGAAGTAAGAAACCATCAACATGAGTTCCATCGCATTGAGGTGTCACCCCTCCGATCGCCACTCAACGGGGACGGCAAATAAGGGTTATAGAATATGGTATAAGATTGAGGGAGCTCTAGATCCTAATAACCCATTAAGACCAAAATAATCTAGCCAGTGACAACAAGCCACAAGAAACAATTACAAGCATCCAGAATCCAGAAACTAGAGACCAGCACCTAGAATCCAGCATCCAGAATTACCCCCAACTCATGACAGATTTCACCCATACAAAAATCCCCAAATACCATGATTTCGCGGTGTAGTAATTTGGTCGACCTTTGTGGCGGTTAAAAGAAAAAAAAGAAATGAGGAAACTAACGATTTTGGTAATGCTCTTGTGGGGCGCTTTGAATGTGGGGAATGCGCAGGTTGGAATTGGCTTGAGAGGAGGAGTGAATTTTGCAAGCCAGTCCATTAAAGGAAATATTCTGGATAGCTTTTCGGTGGAGAATGTAACCGGTATCAGCGCAGGACTTTTTGTTGAACTACCGGTAAGTGAATTTTTTTCCATACAACCTGAATTTCAATTCATTCAAAGAGGTAAAAAGGCCATTTCTACCTTGCAGGAAGGAGGGCTAACCTTTAAAAGAACCACCATCGAGCAATTTTCCTATCTCGAGATACCGATTCTAGCAAAAGTGAAATTTGGAAACGACTTAATAAAAGGAAACTTTTTCGCAGGCCCCAACTTCGGGTATGCGTTAAGTGGGACAGAACAAGAAACAACATTTATCAATGGAGGAGAAATCGTTGAAGAAAACGAATTCGACTTCGAAAATTCGCACTACAAAAGGCTTGATGTAGGCGCTTTAGCTGGCCTTGGAGTTAGCGTTCATTTTGAGGGATTCTCCGTGTTTGCTGATTACCGTTACCTATTCGGCCTGGCCGACCTGGATGACGGAGACGGAGAAGTCACCGTGAAAAACCGTGGCTCCAACCTTGGAGTCGGGATAGCATTCGAAATAGGGTACTAAAACCTATTTCTAACTAAAAAGAGAAAAAACGAAAACACATGGGAGCAAAATAGAATGGAATAATGAATTAATTAAATGGGATCAAAATTACGCCTGTCAGTTTTTCGTTTCTGACAGGCGAATTTATTTTCTGGAGGATGGAAGATGGAAGATGAAGGATGGAAGATGAAGGAATTTCCGATTTCCGCACCACGAACCACGCACTCCACATACCGCACTCTGCATACCGCAAAAATCACCCCTTAATCCCCTCAAGGGGATGGCACTTTGGGTACTGTTATTTTTTTGGTTTTCCCGATGTCAAATTAATTATCTACCACGTTCCGAACTCCGCAACACGCCTTCCGCATCACGCATACCGCATCACGCGCCGCGCATACCGCAAAAAAAAAGCCCGCCGAAAAATCCGACA
>JAGQWW010000316.1 GCA_020436955.1 Saprospiraceae bacterium
CTCTATTGGCTATAAGAATCTTATTAAACATCTTGTCAGGATTGGTTTTTCAATGAATTTTCAAATGGAGACCAAAATTATCCTTTTGGGTCTACCAGGAATAATGGTTGATCATATTCAACCGGTTGTGCATCGTCAACTAGGACTTTTACAATTTTACCGGAGATTTCTGATTCGATTTCATTGAAAAGCTTCATCGCTTCGATGATACAAACCACTTTACCCTGACCTACTTTGTCCCCTACATTTACATATGCAGGTTTTTCAGGAGAAGCAGATCGATAGAAAGTACCTACCATAGGCGACTTGATTTCTACATAGTTACCATCTGCTTGAGCTTCTGCTTTTTCTGCAGGTGCAGCTGATGCTGCTGCTGGTTTTTCAGATGGTGCCGGTGGCGGAGTTGTACTTACGCCTGGCATTTGTTGAGGAACTGAAACAACTTGTGGAGTCGGAGCCTGGATAATAGCAGGTTGTCTCCCTTTTACAAATCCTTCAGTACGAATTGTAAGTTCAAAATCTTTGTCTTTGACCTTGAATTCTGTAAGGTTTGATTTGCTGATGAGCTTAATTAGCTCTGTAATTTCCTTATTAGTCATTTGAGTTGGTTTTATTTTGCTCTTTCTAGATAATCACCGGTAGCCGTATCAATACGAACCAAATCACCTTGGTTAATGAAAAGTGGCACCTTAATTTCTGCTCCGGATTCTACAGTTGCAGGTTTCATAGCATTTGTTGCTGTGTCACCTTTCAAACCCGGTTCGGTGTACGTTACTTCCATTACCACGTTAGGTGGCATTTCCATTACCAGAGGAATTTCTTTTTCAGCATGATACAAAATATCTACTTCCATTCCTTCTTTCAAAAATTGTGGATTATCGATGGCAGACTCAGGCATCGGCATTTGCTCATAAGTCTCCGTATTCATGAAATGGTGGCCCATATCATCTTTATAAAGGAATTGGAACTTTCTGCGTTCTATTCTAACATCAGTTATCTTGTGACCTGAAGGGAATGTATTGTCAATTACTCTACCATTGGTAACACTTTTTAGTTTTGTGCGCACAAAAGCAGCTCCTTTCCCAGGCTTTACATGTTGAAACTCAACGATTTGGTATATGTCATTGTTGTATTCAATGCACAATCCATTTCGGATGTCAGCAGTTGATGCCATTGTTTAACTTTTTAATAATCAATGATTTATGAATTTCGTTAGGCTAAAAGCCGTGCAAAGATAGAAAAATTCACTTGCATGTAAATTAAGAAAATCCTCTGAAAGTCCTCATGTAAAGGATTCTTATGATTTTCAAATGTATTCACCTGACCATTATTGCAGGTTTTTCTTTTAAAATCGCTGGCTTTTACCTTTGATTACCTGTGCCTACTTTGTAATTTCACCAGCTTAAAATTAAGCGCAAAGAAGTATCTACTATCTGTGAAAGAAATTATCGACAATTTTAAGAATGTAATTATTCAAATTGCTACTCCCTTTAGTACGGGGACCGGGTTTTATTTGAAGGACTGGCATTTGATTGTTACCAATGAACATGTGGTACGGGATAATAAGGAGGTTATTGTCGATGGTGAAGATTTTGAAAAGGCTCTTGTTCGTGTCCTTTATACAGATGTCAAATATGACCTTGCATTTATAGAATGCCCTCAGAATTTCCAATTACCGGAAGTGAATCTACATGAGGACAAAGATTATGCAGAAGGGGACCCGGTTATTGCAATTGGTCATCCGTTTGGATTGAAATATACTGCTACCCAGGGTATCATTTCCAATACTAGCCATGTACAGGAGGAAATTAACTACCTTCAACACGATGCGGCACTAAATCCAGGCAATAGCGGAGGGCCTCTGGTCAATCAGCGGGGAGAAATTATTGGGGTCAATACATTTATCGTTCGAAACGGGCAGAATATTGGATTTTCGTTACCTGCCTTTTATCTCCAGCAATCTTTAGAAGATTATAAAGCAAACGGAAATGAAATTTCAGCTCGATGTAGCTCTTGCTTTAATGTAGTCGATGAGAAAAAAGTGAATAATGGGTATTGTGGGATTTGTGGGTCAAAAATTAAACTACCTTCTTTTGCCGAAGAATATGAACCCTACGGTGTTGAAAAGACTATTGAAGAGCTATTGGAGAAATTAGGGTATGATGTCAGATTGGCCAGAAGAGGACCAAGCAACTGGGAAATCATAAAGGGATCAGCCAAAATAAATATTTCTTATTACGAGAAGAATGGGCTAATCATCGGAGATGCCTATCTGTGTGTTTTGCCTTCTGAAAATATCCTTCCGATATACGAATTTTTATTGCGCCGGAACTACGAAACTGAAAGCCTTACCTTCAGTGTAAAAGGCAATGATATAATATTATCCCTTTTGATTTACGACCGGTATCTGAATATTGAAACGGGCGTAAAGCTTTTCGAACACTTGTTTGAAAAGGCAGACTATTTCGACAATATCCTCGTAGAAGAATATGGTGCAGGGTGGAAAACAGAATAAGGCGTTCTTTTTGAGCATTTCTATGAACTATTCCCGTTCTCTACTTATTTTATAAAAGGCAAATTTCAAAAGAAAACCTTTGCCAGACCTATCTGGTAAAGGTCATTTTTATAATTTGGCTGCCAAATAAAAAATATGCAAACAGCTCCTGATTACAACAATCCTAAACTGATACTGGAAACAGCTGACCTGGAACCTAGTCATGTTGTATGGCGAAGTCCGTCCAACCTTGCAATTGTGAAATATTGGGGAAAACATGGTAACCAATTACCCAGAAATCCTTCCCTTAGTTTGACGCTGGAAACAGCATTCACCATGACCCGCCTTGATTATAAAGCCAAGGAAAGTGCTGATACCAATATAGATTTACAATTGTTTTTTCACGATGAAAGAAATGAAGCCTTTGAAGAAAGGGTGAAAAAATATTTTTCGGGATTGACCGATATTTTCCCTTTTCTAAGACAAATATCCATGTCAATCAATACGGTAAATTCCTTTCCACACTCTTCAGGGATTGCTTCTTCAGCTTCTGCTATGAGTGCCCTGGCCCTTTGCCTTTGTTCTTTGGAACATGAGTTGTTCAATACGCTGGAAGACGATGCTGCCTTTGATCAAAAAGCCAGTTATATTGCCAGATTGGGAAGTGGTTCAGCAAGTCGTTCTATTTTTCCCGGCATGTCTGTTTGGGGGCAAACAAGCGAAGTAGAAGGCAGTTCGGATTATTTTGCAGTACCTTTTGAAGATAAGGTGCATGCAAATTTTAAAGGAATGAGGGACGATATTCTAATCGTTCATTCCGGTACAAAATCAGTCAGCAGTAGTGCAGGTCACAGCTTAATGGAAGCCAACCCATTTGCCGAACCAAGATACCAGCAAGCAAACCGAAATATGATGAACCTGGTTAGCGCTGTACAAAAAGGTGACTGGGAAACGTTTGGCAAAATTGCAGAACAAGAGGCCCTTACCTTACACGCCCTAATGATGAGTTCGAGTAATGGTTATTTGCTGATGAAGCCAAATTCCATTAAAATAATGGAAATGGTGAGAGAGTATAGAAAAGAGACCGGGCATCAGGTGTATTTTAGTTTGGATGCAGGACCTAATGTTCATTTGCTCTATCCTGAAGAAATAATTCACGAGGTGCGTTCCTTTGTTGAGGATCAATTGGCTCCTTTATGTGAAGAGCGGTATTATATAGAAGATTACATGGGTGAAGGCCCGGTACAACAATGATAAAAATGAAATTAAAAAAAGTAATCCAATTGATTGGGGGCTATGTTCTTATGCTATTGCTGAGTTGTAATATCTGGGCACAAAAGCCTGCTGGTACTCCTTCTGTGGCCTCCGACGCTTTTGATAAAAAATTAGAAAGGCTGCTTCGGTTTTCAGTTCCTGTAATAAGCGTTGAGGCGCTAAAAGGACATGAACAGGAATATATTTTGTTGGACGCCCGTGAAAAAGAAGAGTTTGATGTAAGCCATATCGACGGAGCCAAATGGATTGGATA
>JAGQWW010000317.1 GCA_020436955.1 Saprospiraceae bacterium
TTTCAGGGCCATCTTCTTAACCACAGCTACTACCGTATTAGGTTTGGCACCGATCATTGCTGACAAGAGTACCCAGGCCCAATTCCTGATTCCTATGGCTATCAGTGTATCTTTTGGTTTGTTGGCAGCTACACTGGTGATATTAATATTATTACCTGCCTTGTTGATGATTGCCAACCGCATTAAGGTGTACTCAATTTACTTGTGGAATGGTGAAAAGCCGTTACCTCGAATGGTAGAACCAGCTGTAGAAGGAAGAATTTCAAGCCCGCTCATTTACGCCATTGGCGGATTGCTCATGATTGGAGCATTTGCTGTGCTGGTGGTAATATTGATGAAAGTGTCGGGACTTTTGGTATAAAAAGAAAGCCGGTTAATCTTTGGGTGATTAACCGGCTTTTAAATTATAATCCCATGAACTATAGTTAAATAATAACTACACAATAAACCTTTTTATTGTATAATTAGTTCAAAATCATTGTCTTAAAGATTTGTTACGAATTAGCAAAACTTCATCTTTTTAAAAATGATTGCACAAACACCCGAGCCACCCTATTACGCCGTTATATTTTCCAATGTATTGACCGAAGAAGTGGAAGGCTATGAAGAGATGGCAAATGCTATGGTAGAGCTGGCAAAAAAGCAGGAAGGTTTCCTGGGTTTTGAGTCGGTTAGAAATGGTTTGGGAATTACCATTTCCTATTGGGAATCAGAAGCCGCAATAGCCAATTGGAAAAAAAACGAACACCATCTTGTCGCCCAACAGCAGGGAATGCAACAGTGGTATGAATCTTACGTTACGAGGGTTTGTAAAGTGGAAAGAGCTTATTTCGGGCCTGAAGGCCGTAAATTATTGTAGCTACATAGTTTTCTTTTTTACATTTGCACCTTAATTTTTGAATACAAAATCCAAATATCCTAGTACCATGAAGAAATTTTTCATGTTGTTTTTTGCAGTTTCTCTTTTGAGCATGATGGCTTGCTCTACAGAAAAATCAGGAGAATCAGAAGATACTACTGAAGGAGCTGAGCAAACTGAATTTGAAGAGCAAACCGGTAAGGTTGCTATCTATAATTTTGATGCAACGCAAAGCTATATGACCTGGAAAGCAACCAAGGCAATTGGTTCTTCTCACCATGGAAAAGTAAAAGTACAGGATGGTCGTCTTGCTGTAGATGGTGGTAATATCTATGGTGGTGAAGCGACTATCGACATGACTTCTCTAACTGTAGAAGATGAAGATGCTACTTCCACTGAAAAATTAACCGGTCACCTAAAGAGTGCTGACTTTTTTGATGTGGATCAATTTCCTTTCGCAAAATTCACTGTTGTACAGATTCAACCAGCTGACGGTTCTGAAGGGTACAACTTTACTTTCAGAGGTGATTTGAGAATCAAGGATGTTACCAAGACCGTAACGGTTCCTGCTTCTGTAAGCATTACTTCAGATAAAGTGACCATGAAGAGTCCGGTATTTACCATCAACCGTACAGAGTGGGGTATCAATTATAACTCAGGTATTCTAGGTACAGTTGCTGATAATATCATCAATGACGATATCGAATTGTCAATTAATATCGTTGCTAATCGCTCCAATTAATTGAGGATTCAAGCTTTAATAAAAAAGGGCCATTCACATCGAATGGCCCTTTTTTATTGCTAGGAAATGGCGCGTTTTTTAAAAAATATCCAAAATAACAGACTTCCTATTGCTACCAGGACCAATCCGCCGATTGCCTGCTCTGGTCTTCCAACTAAAGTATAGGCTAAAAACCAGATAGAAATACCTGCAAAAATCAAGGGAATGACTGGGTAGCCCAATACTTTATAAGGGCGCTCAGCATTTGGTAACCTTTTTCTAAAAAGAAAAATACCAATACCCGCAAGCGTCATGAAGAGTATATCCATAAACACTACATAAGCGATCAAATTTTCAAAAGTGCTCCAAAATCGTAGTAGTAAAATGGACCAGATACTTTGCAGTGCAATGGCCCAAACCGGTGTTTGCCATTTGGGATGAACCTCAGAAAGAAATTTAAAAAAGACGCCGTCCTTTGCCATTGCAAAATAAATCCTTGGTGCAGAAAGCGTATAAATACCTGCAGAACCAAAAGTAGAAGCGGCAATTAGCACGGCAACAAAAATTCCTCCCCAGGTAAAGATTTTTCCTATCGCATCAGAAGCTACTGCAGAAGAATTGGCAATATCTTCTACCGGTAATAAAAAGATATATGCCAGATTGGCCAATAAGTATGTTATGGTCACTATTAACGCGCCCAAAAACATAGCCATGGGTATAGTCTTTTGAGGATTGCTAGTCTCACCGGCAAGGTAACTTGCATGGTGCCAGCCCCCAAAGGACCACATCACACCGATGAGTGCGACGGCAAAAGAAGTAGTAGGAACTGCTTCAGGGCTAAAGTCAACGCTACCTGTATCGTTGGAAAAGAAAAACCAAACGCCGGTCAATACGATAAAGGCAATGCCCAATAATTTTAGCGTGGTAAAAAAGGAGGCAAAGATTTCACCCATTTTCACCCCGGTGATATTGATAAGAGTTACTACCACGATGGCAAGCATGCCTGCTATTTTTATACCTTCTTCCCCCAGGGGAATTAAAACATCAAGGTATCGTGCAAAAGCAAGTGCCAATGCAGCGATAGCCCCTGAAGTGACTACCGTAAGGATGGTCCAACCATATAAAAATGCGGTGAAGTTGCCATAGGCTTCTTGCAGGTAAACATATACACCTCCTGTTTTGGGAAACAGGCCTCCCAACTCGGCAAAGGTTAAAGCACCGGTTAATGCCCAAATGCCTCCAAGGGTCCAGACAGCCAGGATATTGAATGCGGAGGGAAGTTCAGCAGCAATAAAGGAAGGAGTCAAAAAAATGCCACTGCCGATGCATGATCCTACTGCGACCATAGTTAGCCCATAGAGGGATAATGCTTTTTTTAGTTTAGCCATATTTAGGGAATTACGAGTGACGATTTACGAATGGTTTGTAAGCGAGGCATTGGACAGGGATTAGCTTTTTAGCCGATATCCAAAAGCCGAAAACCCAACACCCAGTGCATTACTCCCAATCGGGCTCGAAAAATTTTGCGATTTTGTATTAAAAGTCTTCAATTTTTGTGGTTTCAAAAAACCTAAGGGTGTATTTTTGCACCGCTTTTCGAAAAGCCTATTAAATCACAGAATAACAGTTCGTATGGGACGTGCCTTTGAATACCGTAAAGAAAAGAAATTTAAGCGCTGGGCCAATATGGCCAAAACCTTTACCCGTATCGGTAGAGAGATTGCTATTGCCGTAAAAGAAGGCGGCCCTGATCCTGATTATAATCCTCGTTTGCGATTGGCAGTTCAAAATGCCAAAACGGCCAACATGCCAAAGGCAAATGTGGACAATGCCATCAAAAGAGCAACTTCAAAAGATGCTGAAAATTATGATGAGGTCGTATACGAAGGTTACGCCCCACACGGTGTAGCAGTAATCGTTGAGACAGCAACCGATAATACCAATCGTACCGTAGCCAACATCCGCCATATCTTCAACAAATATGGAGGATCTCTTGGTACCTCCGGTTCCGTAGACTTCATGTTCAACCGCAAAGGAGCCTTCAAAATCAAATCTGAAGGAGTGGACCTGGATGAAATCGAATTAGAATTGATCGATTTTGGTTTGGACGAGGTGAAGAAAGAAGAAGAAGAAATTGTACTGTATTCCAATTTCTCAGATTTTGGTTCTTTACAAAAGGCCCTGGAAGAAAAAGGAATCGAAGTAACCAGCGCTGAGTTACTTCGCCTACCAACCCACACAAAAGAATTGGATGACACGCAAGTAGAAGACGTCATCAAACTCATCGAAAAGATGGAAGAAGACGAAGACGTGGTAAACGTGTTCCACAATATGTCGGAGGAGTAGTCTTTGGGCTTTGGTGGTGAAAAAAAACGTAGCGTCCTTCGCGTCCTTGGCGGTGAAAATCTTTTCACCACTACGAGCGCAAAGGAC
>JAGQWW010000318.1 GCA_020436955.1 Saprospiraceae bacterium
CCGGTGCTGCAGTTGCTTCAAAAGCAGCCAGTGAAATTAAAAAAGCAGTCTTGGAATTAGGGGGAAGTGATGCATTTGTTGTCTTAAAAGATGCAGACCTTGAAAAAGCTGCTGAAGTTGCCGTTAAATCAAGGATGAATAATTCAGGGCAAACCTGTATTGCCGCCAAAAGATTTATAGTAGAAGAAGCGGTTGCAGAAGAATTTACTACCGCCTTGAAAAATAACTATGCCCGTCTTAATTGGGGCGATCCTTTTGAGGAGGATACCGATATTGGACCTTTGGCCAGGAAGGATTTATTGGATAAATTATCTGAACAGTTGGAGGATACCATTCAGGCAGGAGCAGAAGTTCTGGTTGCTGGTGGGAAAGTAGAAGGCATTGAAGGGAATTTTTTTCGACCAGTTTTACTTACCGGAGTGAAGGAAGGAATGCGGGCTTATGAAGAAGAATTATTTGGTCCCGTAGGAGTTTTATATATTGAAAAAGATTTGGAAGCTGCCATTGTAAGAGCAAACGACACCAGATATGGACTTGGTGCCGCAGTTTGGACAGAAGATTTGGAAAAGGCAAAAATGGTTGCAGCCAGATTGGAGGCAGGTGCCATTGCTATCAATGAAATGGTCAAATCTGATCCCAAATTGCCTTTTGGGGGCATCAAAAGATCCGGATTTGGCAGGGAAATGGCTAAGGAAGGAATCCATGAATTTGTAAATATTAAAACTGTAATCGTCGGCTAATCCGACCTTTGGTTTTAACTGAAAAATATGGTCAGGATATTTTTATTTTTTGTGGGTATGATGATTTTGTGCGCTGGCCAGGCACAAAATAAGGTCTTGGTTACCAAAAACTTCAGGTTTGAAGACGGCATCTACCTTGACTTTTCTTCACTGAAGGCAAACAAACCTGCCTATAAATTTGATGAGGTGGAAATGGTCCATTTTGTGAACCCTCAAACCCATCTGGCACAGGTTCAATATATTTTGGTGAAAGAAGGTAATCTGGAATTGCATCCGGATTCAGTTTGGGCAGTTTGTTTTGATGGTCTTCCTTATAAAAGAATAGACAAAGATTCAACGGGAAATCCACTTCCAACTTTTGTAGGATTGAAGGCAAGGGGCAAATTGAGTTATTTTTCCTATACCAAAACCATGTTGGAAGAAGTGTCTATTAAAGCATACAATCCTATAAACGGACGACCATTTAGGGTAGGTACGGTCTCAAAACCCAATGAGATCAAGGTAGAAAAAATGCTACACTGGGAAACAGGAGAAGAAAAAACTTTTAACAGAGTAAATTTGCTGGCCTGGTTGGAAGATGACACGGCCATGAAAAACACCGTAGAAGATTTAAAGGAAGATGAAGTCGAGCAAAAACTTTTCAGGTGTTTGTTGATTTATGATGATAGAAATCCGGTTTATCTGGAACAATAAATAACCTCAACTGAGGATTTACCAACTTTTTTATAATTGATGCATGAGCTTTTTTAAAAAGTTTTTTACAAAAGAAAAACAGGAAGACCTGGACAAAGGCCTTGAAAAAACCAAAACCGGATTTTTTGAGAAGATTGGGAAAGCCATTGCAGGAAAATCGACAGTAGACGTCGAAGTACTGGATGAGTTGGAGAGTATCCTGATTTCATCTGACGTAGGTTTGGATACAACGGTGAAAATTATTGAAAGGATTGAAGAACGAGTTAAGGAAGATAAATATGTAAGCACTTCTGAGCTTAACAACCTATTGAAAAATGAAATCGTCAACCTTTTAGCAGAAAACAACACTGTCGATTTCGAAGATTTTATTGTTCCAGTCGATAGCAAACCTTATGTTTTATTGGTGGTCGGTGTAAATGGTGTTGGTAAAACAACTACCATCGGAAAGCTGGCACATCAATTTAAAAAGAGAGGTTTAAAGGTTGTATTGGGAGCTGGAGATACTTTTAGAGCTGCTGCAGTGGACCAGTTAAAAATTTGGTCTGAGCGAGTAGGTTGTGACTTCTATTCAAAAGGGATGAATACCGACCCGGCTGCGGTTGCCTATGAAGCTGTTGACTACGGTATTGAAAACAACTGCGATGTTGTCATTATTGATACTGCAGGTAGATTACATACCAAGGTTAACCTGATGAACGAATTGAGCAAAATCAAACGTTCTGTTTCCAAGCGGATGGAAGGAGCGCCACACGATGTTTTATTGGTTTTGGATGCTACCACCGGTCAAAATGCCATTGAACAGGCAACCAGATTTACAGAAGCTACAGACGTTTCATGTCTGGCTTTGACCAAATTGGATGGAACTGCTAAAGGAGGAGTGGCTATCGGAATTTCTGACCAATTTAAAGTTCCCATCCGATTCATCGGCGTAGGAGAAGGGATGGAACAACTTCAGGTCTTTAATAAAAAAGCCTTTGTTGATTCCCTTTTCAAGGATACTTCAATGGCAGCAAATTAGAATCTACACAAGTAAAATGATACAGTAACCCCGGCAAAAAAGTAAATATCTTTATTGGCGGGGTTTCCTCTTTCTAGCCCTGTCGGATTACCGTATACACCAGTCACTTCCGGTTCACGGTAAGATAGGGTAGAAGCAAGGGGATCAATTCTTTTCAACTGTTCCAAATCAGGATAAAAACTACTTACATCGTCCAGGTAGTCTGTGTAAGTCTTTCTAATACCCAACTCCAGCCCTAAAGAAGCCACTTTAGAAACATTTACTTTAAATCCCATTCCAAGGGGACACACTATTGCATAACGAGAGTATTTCTTATCATATCCAGACATGCCTTGTCCTTCCGTACCCAATGGTTGCAAATCAACCCAATCACCATTGTATTGGGCTTGCGGGTTAAAATATAGGCCTGAAACCCCTCCGAATATATAGGACTTAGCTCTTGGCGTCTTTTTGGTACCGCCAAATGCTACAAGGGTTAATTCCAGTTGGACTCCAAACTCCTGTAAGGAAGTTCTAAAATTAAGGTTCCTGTTGGATTGAGCACCGGGTGAGATATGATCCGTTCCAGTTATTTCACTGGTGAAATACTGAGTTCTGAGTGCTACATTTTTTGAAAAGTTAATGCGGGAAAATATACCATACGCGGGGCGCGCATTTTGTGCATCAAATCGGGTATCCTGCAATTCGCCATTGTAATTGGATACACCAACAAATCCTCCTAATTCAAGTGATTGGCCATAAGAGGATGTTCCCACCAAGATAATTCCCACGAGTAGTACCCATTTCGCCAGGGAAATGGATGACTGTGTCTGCTCGTCCATCATTGTACTGCTTAATAAGGTTTTACAACAAATAGGCTTCAATTGCCCACACAATTAAATTGCCTGTTTGGTTTAGCCTTTTTTCAGAATCGAAGTCTGTAGGGAAACTAATAGGAGGTAGTTTATACGTAAGTCGCTGACAAATTTAGATTAGTTTAATAAGAAAATCAACAATCTATTGTAAAATACCCAATTTTACAAGATGAAAATCAGTAATATATAAATTGATTTTGATTGATTATGTTATTTTTTAATGTGTTTGATTGGGATGGAAGATGAAGGATGGAAGATGAAGGATGGAAGATGGAAGATGAATTTTAAATTTTGAAATATTATTCTTCTTTTTAACGATTAGCCTTTCGTAACTCGTAAGCTTCCTCAATCTTTCATCCTCCATCTTCCATCCTTCATCCTCCATCTCCCATCCCCTATCGCCCATCCCCAGTCACACATCCCCTATCCCCCATCAAAAAAAATGGCTGAACGAAACGCTCAGCCATTTTTAATCCCATGAAAAAAAGAATAACTCATATTATTTTGAAAGACTTCAAAATTTGATTTTTGGATTGTGCATTTTCAATAAAATCCACATTTACTGTACAGTTTTCATATTGCAAGGAAAAGGTTCTATTCAACCATTCATTTCCGATTCGTTTTGCTTGCAATAAGGTGGTTGATTTAAATGCACCTGCTTCTTGTACGCCCGTCAT
>JAGQWW010000031.1 GCA_020436955.1 Saprospiraceae bacterium
TAAGCCAAGCTTAGCCTCAGGTAAAGTGACGGGCATTAGAATAAAGAGCCACTATTTGGGAAGTGAATTTGAAATGCCATATACCTCTAAGGTGATAATGGGTTATCAAGAAAACACCATAAGTTTTGAATTCAATGCGCTTGATTATTTAAACGTAGAGAATCGGCAATACTGTGTTCGTTTGGAAGGCTTTGATTCAAACTGGAGAAATATTGGCAAAACAAATGTCGCCACATATACCAATCTGGATCCAGGCGAATATTTTTTCAGGGTTAGAACAACTAATGCCGATGGAAGCTGGGGACCACCAACACAAGGGCTAACTTTAGTAGTCACACCAATGTATTGGCAAACACTTTGGTTCAAAATTATTATCGGGGTATTAATCATAAGCCTCATTTTTTTCATTCTTCAAATAATCCAACAGCGTCGAATTTTCCAACAACAAAAGGAAGTTGCAGAGCGAAATGCGCTATACAAATCCAGGTTTTTGACAAACATGAGTCACGAAATCAGGACCCCATTAAATGCAATCATAGGCTTAAATAAACTGTTAGCTGAAACCCCGTTGAATGAAAAGCAACAATCCTTTGTACAAGCAGTCGGTCAATCGTCTGAAAACTTGTTATACATTGTAAATGATATTCTTGATCAGGCCAAATTGGAAAGTGGCCAATACCAATTCAAATCCACCCCTTTCACCATGGATTTGATAATAGGTCAGGTTAAAAGCACCTTGGAACACAAAGCATTAGAGAAGCACCTGGAGCTAAAAATTGAATCTACTGTTCCTGATGACCTCTTAATGAAAGGAGATCCTATAAGGCTGTATCAAATCCTAATCAATTTGCTCAACAATGGTATCAAATACACAGAAACAGGATTCGTAAAATTATCGATTCAGCAAATTTCAGAAATGGGTTCTATTGGGAAATTTCGTTTTGAAATTATAGACACAGGACTAGGAATTAGCCCAAATGATCAGGAAAAAATATTTGAAAGTTTTCATCAAATCGAACAGTCAACCAAACAAGCTGAGACTGGTACCGGACTTGGACTTTCCATTACAAGGCAACTGGTAGAACAACAAGGAGGTACTATTGCTTTGCAAAGTGAACCTGGTAAAGGATCTGCTTTTTCGGTAACCCTTCCATTTGAAATCATTTCAACAGAGAAAAAAGAGAAAGAAAAGTCCCTAGTGTCCTCCCTTGATGGCACCTACAAGGTTTTATTGGTAGAAGATAATGCTTTTAACCAACTTTTGGCTGTTGAATTATTAAAGAAGCATTTACCAAATGCGATTGTTGATCTGGCAGAAAATGGATCCATTGCCGTCTCTAAGTGCCAGGAAAACATGTACGATTTGATTTTGATGGATATAAAAATGCCTGTAATGGATGGGTTGGAAGCAACCCGCCAAATCCGAAAAGAAAGGGGCCCTAACCAACAAACCATAATTTTGGCACTCACAGCCAACGCCATTAAAGAAAAATTGGAAGAGTGCCACCAGGCAGGTATGAATGATTGTATCACAAAACCAGTGGACTCAGCACTGCTTTTTGAAAAACTGCGCAATTATCTAACCCTTAGACAACAGTAAAATGGAGAAAATTGACCCAAAGAAACTATTGGAAATGTTTGGTGGAGATAAAGCAATAGCTCAGCGATTTATTGATTTATTTGTAAAGGAAATCCCTGGGTTAAAACGTCAATTACAAGAAGCAACTGAAAAAAATCAGCTTGATGAAATTGGACTCCATGCACATACCATCAAATCTCAATGCAGATATATAGGACTAGATAAGATGGCTGAAAAAGCCGCAAATATTGAAGAGATAACAGAAAAAGGAGGAAGCAACCAGTTAAATGTATTAATTCAATCATTGATCGCTGACCTGGATGAAAATGGATTTAAGGTTATTTTTTAACGACTAGGCGATAACCTGAGCCATGCACATTTAGGATTTCCAGATTTACATCTTCTGCCAGATATTTCCTCAACTTACTCACATACACATTTAAGCTACGACCGTGTAATTGGGCTTCATCCTTCCATATTTTGTTGAGGGCCTCAGATCGATTTATTTGCCCCTCTGGAGAAGTACAAAACATCTGCAACAACTTAGATTCTGTAGCACTTAATCTGATGATTTTATTTTCAATTTGTAAGGTTCTGGAGACTGGGTCAAAATAATAAAGGCCTATACCTCTTGGCTCCATCAGTTTAGACGTTTCTTTCTTCTTGTTTACCCTTCTAAGCACATTAATTATTCTTAATTCAAGCTCTTCCATACTGAAGGGTTTTATCACATAATCATCTGCACCAAGTTTCAAACCTTCAATCCGCCGTTCTTTTTCAGATTCTCCTGTTAGAAAGATTATGGGTATTTCCGAATCAATAGCACGTAACTCTTCTGACAAGACAAAACCGTCTTTCAAGGGCATCTTTACATCCAAAACACACAAGTCATAGTTGCCATCTCTAAACAAACTAAGGCCAGAAGCAGCATCATGCCTTAAATCTGCCCTAAACCCTTTAGTTTCCAAAAACTCTTTTAGGACAGTACTTAGGACTTTATCATCATCAACCAATAATATTGAAAAACCTTCCATAGGTACTATTTTTCTCAAATTTCAATAAAACCAACAAAAGAGGCCAAACCATCACTTCGAATTTTATCCTTTTTTACACTTTTTGAAAATTCAATAGTTAAATGAATCTCGGCCAGACTCCAATTTTGTAAGAAAAAAAATGGACCCTGGCATTTTAATCATACCACTCAGAAACAAAAGGAGCTTCTACTTTTTATCAGCAATTACCATTTTGTTTCAAACGCTGGTTTTACACTTGGCCAAACAAGATTTTGAAATGATTACGGGCCATTCCTGGCTACCTGACCTTCAGCTTTCATTTGGGGCTACCTCATTTAATCAATTTAAACTCCATTCTTTACAAGGAGGCGTTCAATTATATTTAGTCCATCTCGCTACCCTAGGTTGGTTAATTCCGCTATTATGGTCCATTACATTCAGCGTTTTTATTCAGCGAACATTCTTGGACAACCATAGGAAGCAAAACGCTCTTTTCACTTGGATTCGGGCATTCCTATTTTTCAAATTCATTCAACTTGCCGCTCTGGCCTTTTTGGTATGGAACCTGGCGAAGGACATGAACTGGTTGATTCTTTTCTGTGGCTATTTTTTAAATCCAATCATTTTCCTCCTGGCCGTAGCATTTTTAGTTCACTTAGGCTTTAATACTTTTTTACACTTTTTAAAAAAGCCTTGAAATTTTCCTTCCCCTATCTCCAAGAGATTTGCATAAAAATATTTCACCATGATGTATAAAAGGATTTTCCTGCTTTTGTTTTTGGCAATAATTTTACAGACTTCACCTGAAAAACTATTATGTCAATCTATACAGGTAGCGGTTGTAGTTAGCCCGCCATACCCAATAAACCTTGAAGAAGCGCTTCAATTGAACAGGCAGGCTATCATTACCCTTACCAACCTTTCAAATGAACCACAACAGCTAAAGTTATTGGCTACCGTAGAGGGCAATAATGGAATATCAGCAAGGATAAAACCAGACTTTGTGCCTACTGCACCCATTATTTTACAACCTAGAGAAACCAGAGTCTTAAATGGCTCACAATTGAAAAATATTAATTCAAATCTTTCTGAAAATGATGTGGACGTCCAAGGAATTAGTATTAACAGGATCATTCAAACAGAAACACTTCCTGAAGGTAATTATGAACTTTGTATTAGAGCCTATTCCTACTTGGGGACAACACCCCTTTCCAACGAACTTACAGGTTGTACCAATATTTTCCTCACACATTATGACCCGCCTATAATAGTGCAACCTTTAGATGCATCCACACAAACCGCAAAAATTCCCCAGTTTCTTCAATTCATTTGGACACCAAGTGGAATTCCGGGTATAACTCGCTATGCATTGGATATTGTAGATATGAACTTCAACAACCTCAACAATCCCAATGATGCATTTGACAACCCTGCTGTATTCGCATTTCTAAGGAAGGATAACCTAATAAACCCGATTTTCAATATAACGAATTTTGAACCACAAATGGTGGTTGGCCGGACCTACGCAGCCAGAGTTCGAGCTTATGACCCTTCCAACCAAATTGCCTTTAAAAATGAAGGAAAGGGTTCGGTTATTAGCTTTACCTATATGCCCAATCAAATCATTTTACCGGAAATCGATAACAACAATAATAATGGTCCAGGTTACAATCCTGACATCAAAAACAATGAAAACCCGGTACAATTTGCACTCAACACCTGTGAAGAACCTGTCAACTTCGAGAATAATATCCCTATCAATGGAGAAGGAGAATTTGGAAATTTAGACGAAGTGAACCTCGGTGGTCATACGCTTATGTTGACCAGTGTTACCTGGAACGGTAAAAATCTTTCGGGCCAGGGAAAAATCACGGATACATGGTTTAGAATTCCAATTCTGGTCGAATTTGAAAATCTTCAAATAAATTCAGAAGGACAAGTAATTGAAGGGTTTGCCAAAGCTAGAAATGATGAAAACCTCCCTTCAGAATGGATCAATGACCTGGGAAATATTCAATTTGGAGAAGAACAAATAAAAATTGCCATTCAAAAATTGCTTGGAAACAGTCAACAAAGAATTTATGACTTTAAAGATAAAGCCAAAAACATCGGGGTAGGGATGCCGGTTGGAATCAACCGAAATATAGGAGGTGCAAATCAGCTTATCGGAATAGTCGGAATGCATTTTGGTGTAGGTGGATGTGCCCTTAATGCAATTGCACAAATTTCCATACCCTCAAAAAACCAAAGACTAAATCTGGCGGCTTCCGGTGTTTGCTTTAACAAAGACGGATTTACAAATGATGCTTTATTATACCTGGCAGAAGATTATACAATCAACCCTAATGGGAACATAAAAATGCACCTCCTAAAAGCCATCCAGGATAATCCGGACAAAGGGACTTATATAAAAATGGAGAACACCGGATTTAAATTCCTCCGTCTGGACGGTAGCCTGGAAATAGCATCCAATGTCGTACACCCTGTTGACCCCAACGAAACCAAAGTCTCCGCTCCCTTTTCTCTGGAAGTAGAAAACTTCCACAACTTCATGCTTGATGACCTCAGCTTTCAGGCATTCGAATTTAACAGATTACCCGGATTTACGGTCAATATTCAATCCTTGTCTTATGACCATTCAGAAGTTTCTAATCCTCAAAACATACAATTTCCCACCCCCAATTACAATCAGGAAGGAAACCTTTGGCAAGGATTTTACCTCAACGCAGTGGACCTTACATTGCCAAAACAATTACACAAAGATTTCAAAATTCAGGCTTCCAACCTTATTGTGGATGATTTTGGATTTACCGGGTTATTGGATATACCCTTGGTTTTGGGAACCAATCAGGGGAAAATGGGTAGTAGAAACTGGCCTTTTTCCATTGAAAACTTATTTATAAAGGTGATTAAAAACCAGTGGGAGGAAGGAAGCTTTAATGGAAAAATAAGAGTCCCGATTCAAAAGGAAAATGAGTTTCTTCAGTATCAGGCATTACTCAGTTTACTGGACAATGAACTGGATTACCAGTTTAGTGTAGAAACAGAGGAAGAAATCGAATTCCCGGCCATCATAGCCAAAGGGAAAATCTTGCCTAATACTAGCATTATTATCGAAAAGACTGGAAACGGGTTTGACCCAAGAATGCATTTGTTTGCCAAGTTGGACCTAAATACCCCAGTTAATATTAATATTCAAAGCTTTCCACTAAGTTTTAGTGGTGTTGAGGTACAGGACCTTATTATCGATAAAAATGGATACCATTTTGGACCTGATGGTGCATTCAGTTATTCATATGGTGAAGAACAAAGGAAAGTCTTTGGTTTTAATGTAACGCTGGACACTTTTACCATTGTCAAACCCAATCAATTGTATGCCGGCATGGACATGCAGCTGATAGGTGAAAGTAATGTAGTAGGCGGAAGAGTACGTGTTTTCATTAATACAAAATGGGAAAATGATCTATTGAAATTAGAGTCCATGAAACTTTCCGACCTGTATATCAACGGCGATGTCAGCATAGCTCATGTGGAAGGTTATCTAAAACGATATGACAACGATAATGTATATGGTGATGGATTTGCTGGAGGCTTGGATGTAGGAATAAAACTTGGTGAAGCCAATGCACTTCCCATTGCAGCGGAAATGAATTTGTTATTCGGAAGGAAAGAAGATTATAAATATTTCTATATCGACGGAGCGGTAGATGGCTTGCCCAATATCCCTTTGTCTGCAAGTATGAGGTTTTATGGTTTTAAAGGCGGCATTTATTATAAAATGAAACGAGAGAGCATAGATGTATTGCCAGTACCAGATAAATCCATAAAATTTGGGCTATTGGCAGGAGCCGCAATAGGCCTTGATTCTAAAAGAGCATTCCATTCAAAGTTGGTTTTAGATGCAAACTTCACCGCATCCGGTCTGGGCCAAATCAATTTTGACGGTGATGCATACATGTTTACAGATTACCAGCCAGGTTGGGACCCTTACGATCCATCCACTACACCAATCCATATAGCTGCAACAGCAAAAATGGATTTCACAACTAAAGTTTTTGATTTTGACGGTAGTGTCAAAGCAAAATATCCAACTACCGGAAATCCACTCGTAAAAGGAAATGGATCAGTTAAAATCCATGTGGCTGGGAAAAACGATTGGTATATTAAAATCGGTGAACCCGGACCTGATGAAAACATTACTATAGAATTGGCTGACATCATAACCAAAAAACATTACCTCATGGCAGGTTACGGGTTGCCGGCAATGCCACCACTTCCAGACCCAATCATGAGTAAATTAGCTGAAAACAACATTCAGCCGCAGTCGCAACGAACCAATTTAACCAGTGAAAATAACCTCAGATATGCTTTTGGAAGTAACTATCACTTCAATACTGGTGAACTAAACTATTGGATTTTATATGGAAATTTTGCAGCTGATCTTGGCTATGATATTTCCATAAGCGATGGTTGGGGCGATTGCGGATTCCGGGGTTGGTACGTGAATGGGCAGGCTTATGGAAGACTGGATGCAGGAATTGGTTTAAAGGCTAAATTATTTGGAAAGGACAGAAAGTTTAAGATTGCTGAACTCTCTGTAGGAGCGGCCCTGGAAGTAGCCTTACCTAACAAATTCTACATGCAAGGTATGGTGTATGGAGAAGCGACCTTTTTGGGGATTATCGAAGGAGGTTTCGATTTTCAGGTTGAAAAGGGCGAAAAGTGTCAGCAAAAACCACAATACGAAGAGGAAAACGCCCTGGAAAACCTAAAATATGTTCAGGATACTAATCCTAAAAACGGGAAAACCGGTATCAGCGTGATGGCTGTTCCTCAGGTAGTTATGTTATTTTCTACCAATAGTAATAAATCATATCCCCTTACAGAACTCAATGAAAACGGGGTTGAAGAAAACCGTGAATTTAAGTTTCCAATTCATAAGCTTCAAATCGTCATTGATGATCCAAACTCATCTAAAAATGGGGAAATTATTGCCAATTTAGATTCTAAATCTTATCAAGGATATTTTAAGAAAAACAGCAAAGGGGATGTATTTACTTACCATAGTGAAAAAGCCTTTGAACCCTACACTTGGTACAAATGGATAATAGAGGTCCAGGTTCTGGAAAAAATAAATGGTATTTGGTCAACAGTTCCTGCAAACGATACCAAAGTAGAGGTAAGATTTAAAACCGGAGCAGGTCCAAAAAATATTGAGGATTCCAATGTGGAGTTTTGTTATCCAGACAGGGCACAAAATTTTTACCTGCAAAATGAAAATGGTAAACGTGGTTTTGTAAAAGTAAAAGTTGATGCCTACAGCAATCTTTTCAACTTAAAAGGAAATCAATTTGAGAAGGATTCAATCCTTATTCGCCTTATCCCTGTAGGTGGGGGTTCTGTACAAAATGGGATATTTCTGGGATATTCTGGAAATAAGGTGATGTTTTCACATCCACCATTACTAAATAACAAAATGTATGTACTACAAATTGTTAAAAAACATGCACAATGGCTGGCTAATGCACCTGACAATGATCCAGAAATTTATCTTTCCGCAGGCCAAAATTTTGAAAACAATCTTACAAAAGGTCAAAAATTATTGGGAGACCTTCAGACATCAAAAAAGGAATATGAAGTATATAAATATGTCTTCAAAACCAGTCGTTACAACACTTTGGAATCAAAAATTGCTTCTTTACAGCCCGGCAAAGTAATTGCGATGGGTAATCCGCCCTATTCAGGTAGAACGATAGAGGTTGTCGGACAAAATGAAGGATTTGACAAATTTGACAACCAACAAATTGATTTCAATTGGTTTTTGGCCGAATCATACGGTGGCTCGGGCTCAGGTGGTAATGGCCAAACCATCATAAATAAGCCAAAACCCAATTTTTACTGGAACTCTTATTTAAATCCAAAAGTGTACGCTGGATATAATGACATTTTAGCACCTGTTGCATACCCAGGATTATCAAAAATTAATCCATCTACCTATGTAGAAGTAAGTAATCCGGTACCACCAATTTCCCAAGCCTTAATAGACAAAATATTAAACGAAAAGGTAAATCCGGGTATGGTATTCCAGGCACCACCCACTCCACAAAAAATCCAATTCCAGCTCTATGGAGAATCCGTTGGTTTCTTTGTTTACAAAAGCTACTTCATCCCCAGATTATTCAATGTTAATAATCCAGAGGTCAAAAAATGTTTCCAATATGCCCAGGGTTACAATAAAGACCTGAGAGCCCTTATGGATTATCATATAGAAAATCCAAATTTCAAAACGCTGTCAGGAGGCAGTTACCAATTTTTAGCATCTTCCAAATTGGTTGGCAACCACCAATATCTCATCGATTGGAAAAAGGAATTTGGAATCCAAAACAACTAAAACACCAGGAAAAAGCATTGCGCAGAGCAATGCTTTTTCCTTTTATATCCATTGTCTTTTAATACTTTTTTACACTTTTTAAAAAATCCTTGAACTGGTCAGATATCGTGATTGCAGAACTTTGAGGAAAATAATTGATATGGAAAAAATTTGGCAAATTTCGATCTTGGTTTGCTTAGGACTATGTTGGTTTCCCATCCATGGATTTTCTCAAAATGCGATGATTGACACCTTGAGTCCCAGCATGCATTTAATGGGGAAAATGGAAGGAAAAGAAGTTGTGTTACGTTGGGCCCCCGGCAATGCAAATTTTTGGGAACAAGGCAATATTACTGGTTACCAAATAGAGAAGATGGTCCTTCCCGAATCCAAGGACGAATTGAAAAATAGTAACTTTGAAAAAATTACTTCAATTGCCATTTTACCTGCGGCCCCTGAACGTTGGGAGCAGTGGGTGGAAGACGACAATTATGCTGCCACCGCCTATGCTGCTTTGTATGTAGAGCGCCCGGTTACGACAGGAGATCTCTTACAACAATTAAAAACCGCTGACGACCTTCGTCAAAAAGCCTTTTTCCTGGCTTTAATGGCAGCCGATCATTCAAAAGTGGCCGCTGATGGACTTGGGCTTCGGTTTGTAGACCATTTTCCCGGGAAGGGAAATCGAATTATTTACAGAGTTTTCCCTTCAAGCCCCTTTGAAGGCACCAACCGCGACACTGCGTATTACCTTTTTGATAAAAACCAGGCAGGCCTCTCAAATAAAGCACCAAAACCATTAACGTATGCAATGGAGAAAAAGGTTGCTATCAAATGGCCTAAATCCAACACAGAAGCGCCATTTACATCCTTTTTCATTGAGCGATCAACTTCACCCAAGGGGCCCTTTAAAAGATTGACTGATGCCCCTATTTTAAATTCGCCTCAAAAAAATTCAGACGATGCTTATTTATATTTCGTAGACTCTGTTGGTGTCAATTATCAACCCTTTTGGTATCGTTTGGTAGGAAATACACCGTTTGGTGAAAGTAGTAATCCAGGAGAAAATACCATGGGCATGGGAGAAGATAAAACCCCTCCGGTTGCACCGGTTAATGTGCAATCAGAAGTATTGGATAGAAACCAGGTTAGACTGACCTGGGAAATCTCAAATCCGGCGTCTGATGCAATCGGGTTTAAAATTGGGAAGGCAACCAATTCGCAGGGACCATTTTCTGCAGTACATGAAGGTTTTTTACCCATAACTACACAATCCTTTACCCATACTTTGGGCACAAAAACAGGTGACAACTATTACACTATCAGCATTTTCGACACAGCGGGAAATTATAGCGAATCATTTCCGGTTTATGCGTTTTTCATTGACACTTTCCCTCCGGCACCACCAACCGGTTTAAGCGGAACTACAGATACCGCTGGTGTCGTTCATTTGCACTGGAACCGTTCAGATGAACCAGACATTCTGGGCTATAGGCTTTATTGGAACAATAGTCCAAATCATGTCTTTGCCATGGCTACCGGAGAAATCATAAAAGACACCACCTTTAGCATGCCATTCAATGGAAAAACACTTTCGGAAACTCTTCGCTTTGCGCTGGTGGCGGTAGATGCAGGTTATGGGCATTCAGATTTTTCCCCTCCTATCGAATTAGAAAGAAAAGATGAGGTTCCTCCATATCCTGGTAGACTTACAGGTTGGAGTTTGGATTCCAATGGCGTAAAGATAACCTGGGAACCCGGGGTTAGCCGTGATATCAAATTTCAGGAGCTTTGGAAAAAAACTGAAAATGACACCTGGGAATTGGTAGCACGAATAAATAATACCGTCAACTCATATAGAGATAAAAATATCATGCCTGGTGCGAATGTCCAATATGCATTGAAAGCAATCGATGATGACTCCCTGGTATCAGATTTCTCCTTTCCACTAGGATTTTATATTGAAAAACCGATTGGATTAGAACCTGTCAAAAGCGTGAACGCTGAATGGGATGAAAACACAAAAACCATTCGATTAGATTGGAATTCAAATGGCAACCTTAAGCAGCACTTCGTGATATACAGAGCTACCAGGGAAGAAAATTGGGAAAGTTATGAAGTGGTAGAAGAACAAAACAAGTTTCAGGATAATATGGTCCCGGCAGTTGCATCCATTCAATACGCTGTAAGAGTTATTGATGAAAATGGAAATCAATCTTCACTAACACTATCCAATAAGGTGGACCTAAAATAAATTTCAATGAAAACATATCTTGTTATTCTGTGTCTGATATTTCCATTCCTTATTTTCAGTCAAGACATTGAAAAAATCAAAAAAGCAAAACCGCTTGTAATGACAGGCGGTCTGAACGTGGGAAGCCAATTTTATAAGGTAAATGGTATAAATGCAAGATTGGTTAACCCAATGTGGATTATTTCCGGAAATGCAAATCTCAATGTATACGGCGTGTTGGATTTACCCTTTTCCTTTACAATTGGAAAACAAGGTACAAATGCATCCTATCCATCCTTCCGTCAATTTGGTGTTAGCCCGACCTATAAATGGATAACAATCCATGCGGGTTGGCGCAACATGTCCTTTTCTAGATATACACTGAATGCACATACTTTTTTGGGGGCAGGTGTAGAATTGAATCCTGGCAAATGGCGGATTGGTGGAATGTATGGTCGCCTTCGGAAAGCAAGAGATTTTAATCCTGATCCGGAATTTTCAAACATACCTCCTGTTTACAAACGAATGGGTTATGGTTTTAAAATCGGATATGGTACCGAAAATCAGTATTTGGATCTCATTTATTTCAAAGCAGAGGATAAAATTAACTCTTTGGCTATCCAGAGCCCAGATAGTACTGTAACGCCGGGTGAAAATGCTGTACTTGGATATAACCTTAGAAGTAGATTATTTAAAAATGTCTATTTAAATAGTGAAGCCGCTCTGAGTCTATTCACCAGAGATATTAGAAGCACGGAAGCATCCGAATTACTCCCGGTCGATATTTCGGGATTCTTTACCCCTCGTTTCTCTTCTCGTTTAAATTATGCTTTGAAAGCAGGAATTGAAACCAGATTTAAAAATTGGAATTTTAACCTTGATTATGAACGAATCATGCCCCAATTTGAGTCTATGGGTTCCTATTTTTTTGCAAATGATGTTGAAAACATAACAATTTCACCAAGAGGTTCCCTTTATAAAAACAAAGTTCAGCTTTATGGGACATTTGGAATTCAAAGAAATAATCTGCTAGCTGATCGGCTGGAAACCACCAGACGATTCATAGGAAATGGTGGTATGAATTATTTTTCCGGCAATCATTTCGGCCTCCAGGTTAACCTCACAAGTGTAAACATCAACCAAACTGAAAGAATTCAATCTTTGGGTGACAGCATTAGGGTTGCAATAGTCAATACAAATTACATGGTCAGTCCATATTGGACTTGGACCGATAGTATTAGTAATAAAACCATCGTGGTATTAGCTAATTATCAGGAGCTAAATGATCGGAACCCCTTTACACGAGAATTTACTGATATGCAAACCGTATTATTCAATGGGACCTTTAATTCTAGCAACCTAAAAAACGGCTTGAGTATACAGGCAGGTATAAATTATGATAAAATTTTTCTTGCAGCATTAACTAATATGCGATGGGGTGCTACAGCTGGTGCTGGTTGGAATCAAAAAGGGGGAAAGTTTGGATGCAGACTTTCTACAACATATAATTTATCATACATTGATAATAAAAAAGACGGCGCAATAATTACTGGAAATGTCAATATTGACTATAGCCCATGGCCAAAACATAAGCTATCATTTTTCACCAATGTGAACCGTACACTATCATCCAGTTTCACCAATTACACAGAAATTTTAGGAGGTGTTCAGTATGGACTAGTTTTTTAATCCATTATTATAACATTTGGATTTGATAGCAAGGCACCTTAGAATTGCTGGTTTTGAGTTTTTAATCACGGTAATGAAAACAAAGCATTTTTTCTTTGATACTTTCAATTGGATTTCCATTGAAATATGGATAAATCCTAACAGGTAGCAAAAGTCAATAGCTTAACAAAGAGATCAATCACAAGCGCTCCTATTTCCATTCAGCTATAGCTTAGTTCATTTTATGGTGAATAAAATTATTAGTAAAAATTTGATTCACTTGATATCCCTACTTTTTTTGGATACTGATGCTCCCATTTCAGTAAATCAACAACCAATGTGATTCCTATTTCTGTTTTTGACTATACGATAAAAGTCGTTCTTAGCCTGGATCCTTGCATTATCTTATAATGGAACCCTAACCTATTATTTTTAGAAATCAATATTTCGTCCTCCATCCTTCCCCCCGAACGTCCCAAATCTCAAAATAAGTCCGCAATTACATTTCCGAACGATTGGTCCTCAATCCTGCCTCATCTTTGTGTCATCAAATGATTCAAAAACATTGAAATCAAGTTTTTAACCTAACAACCCTATTAACTCATTTATTAATTAAACGTCATGAAAAACTTGCAAAGCTTATTTATCCTTTTAATCGTTTTCTTTAGTCTGGGTACCGTATTTGGACAAAATACATCTATCGGTTTGAGAGCAGGAGCATCCTATTTCACCATTGATAATGACCTTATCGACGAAGATGCAAACTACACCATGGGACTTAATTTGGCCATTCCTTTTGAGTACTCCCTTTCCTCAATATTCTCCTTACAACCCGAATTAAACTTCACCCAAAAGGGTATTGAATTTGATGGCACCCAGGACGGTGAAGACCTTTACATTAAACTCCGCACGAATTATGTTGAACTTCCCGTGCTATTCAAGGCCCGTTATGGCAATGATTTCATAAAAGGTTACGCATTTGTGGGCCCGTCTATCGGTTTTGCTGCCAACCGATTTATCAGTACTAAAATAGGAGATGGTGATTGCGAAACTGAATCAATTGATTTTATTACGGAAGGTGATGTGCAGGACCAGCGTTGGGAAGTATCCGCTATTGGAGGTGTTGGGATTGATATAGCCGCCGGACCTGGTGCCTTTGTAGTAGATGTCCGATATGCCCTTGGCCTTACTGACGATTCAAAATTTGACGGAGACAAACCAACCGATTGGAAAAAATCCTTAAATAAAGGATGCACACTATCAGTAGGATACAAAATACCACTTGGAAAATAATCCTTTAACCAAATTCAAAAAGCATCATTTGCCTTTGGCTCCATATGTCAGGCACCTATTCAAGAAAACCCTAGAAAACCTGATTATGCATAGTTTTTTCAG
>JAGQWW010000319.1 GCA_020436955.1 Saprospiraceae bacterium
AGCGAGGATACTTTCACCCTTGAAGCTGATTACTGCCTGGTTGCTATTGGCCGTAGACCTTACACAGACAATTTGGGTCTGGAAAACGTAGGTATTAAAACCGACGATAAGGGACGAATCGAAGTAGATAACCACTTACAAACCAATGTGGATGGAATCTATGCAATTGGTGACGTTATCAAAGGTGCCATGCTAGCGCATAAAGCTGAAGAAGAAGGTGTTTTTGTTGCTGAAACCATGGCAGGTCAAAAGCCTCACATCGATTATAATCTGATACCGGGTGTAGTGTATACCTGGCCTGAAGTTGCCTCTGTAGGTCAAACTGAGGAGCAGGTAAAAGAAGCCGGCATTCCTTACAAGGTTGGAAAATTCCCATTTAAAGCCCTGGGAAGAGCACGTGCAAGTACTGATACAGAGGGTATGATAAAAATTATCGCTCATAAGGATACCGATGAAATACTCGGTATGCACATGGTAGGCCCAAGGGTAGCCGATATTATCGCAGAAGCGGTGGTCGCCATGGAATTCAGAGCTTCAGCAGAAGATGTATCTCGCATGAGTCACGCTCACCCAACTTTCACAGAAGCAGTAAAAGAAGCAGCATTGGCTGCGACTGCTGACAGGTCGCTACATGTGTAATCCAGCGGGAATACATGAGTGAAGGGTACACGAATTAAGATTTTAGATATTAGAATAAAGATTTTTTTAGAAAAAGGCTTCCAATGTTTTGGAAGCCTTTTTCTTTTGATCGAGAGACCAAAATTTATGGTTGGATGCAAGTCAGGAGACTTGTACCAGCGCTGGAATTCTTAAATCATGTATTCTAAACTCATGTCCTCTTCATTCATGTACTCCTAAACCTCCACCTTTACAATTCCTTCGCCTTTTCGACTTCTTTCCGCCTGAAAAGCCATTAAATGGCTCTCCATCGAAGCATCAAGAGTGGAAGTAAGCAGATCAGGATTTTGTTGATCTACTGCCATAATCCAATCCCTTACCAATCCCCAGTCCCCGCCACCATGACCGGAGCCCACCTCAGCGTTTTCTTTTACATTCCATTTTTCCACTTCACCATTTCTGAAGTTAGTGACCAACAAGTCTTGTTCGTCGCCAACGATGTCTCCCATGGTCCCCATGATGCGGGTCCTTCTACCATGATAATGCGTAAAAGCTTCCATATTGAATGTGGCCGTAATTTGATCGTCAAAATCCATGATACAAACCTGGTGATCTGCTACGTCGTTATCGCAGCGATATACACAGCGGCCATATTGGCCTTCTTTCAAGTTTTTTAAAATGGCTTCTCCTCTTTCAGGGTCCTTTTCCGGTAAATCAAAATGGTGGAGCCAGGTTCTGTTACGGTAGTAAATTTTTAAAGCTGAATAAGGACAATCTTTTTCAATTGGACACCCGTCTGTACATCTGGCAGGTGCACCTTCCGGAGCATTTGCTTCCTTGAATAATTTTAAAGAACCAAAGGATCCAATCTGGAGGCAATTGCGACCTATCCACCATCGCAACATATCCATGTCGTGGCATGATTTGGCAAGGATAATAGGATTTGAATCTTCTTCTCTTCGCCAAATACCCCTTACAAAAGAATGAGACATATGGACGTGCTGAATCGGTTCGAAATGCTGCACACTAACCAGGTCTCCTAAAACACCTGAGTCAATCACCTCTTTCACTTTTTTATAATACGGTGAATAGCGCAGCACATGACAAACCGCGACAATTCTATTATATTTTTTTGCTTGCTGAAGTATGTCATTACACTCCTGCCAACTCTGTGCAATGGGCTTTTCCAATAATAAATCATACCCCATTTCAAGGGCTTTCATCGCAGGCCCATAATGCAGATGATCCGGTGTTGTTATTAATACAGCATCGGCAAATTTAGGTTGCCTGAAGACATCTTCCCAGGTTACAAATTGTTTGTCAGCCGAGATATTATGCTTAGTGCTATAACGTTCTCTTCTGATAGGAATAGGCTCCGCCACGCCTACCACATTCAAATCTTCAGGGAATTTTGCCGCATAATTTCCATAGACATTTCCTCTGTTACCTGCACCAAGTGTAATGCAAGTAACTGGCTTTTTGGGTCGGATATAATTTTCTAAGTAATCAGGGATATATTCCTTTTCTATAATATTAGAAAGCGCTGAGGCAGGTAGGGCAGAAGCAGCCGTCAGCCAACCCATCGCTTTGAGGGCTTTTCTTCTGGATAATTCTTTTTTCATCTGGAAAATTTAGCTAGGCAAATTTGATTTGTCATTTTGTCAAATGTAACAAAATTTTCTACCTTTCCTTTCCCAAAATTTCCACTTAAATAAGGCATTCATTTAAGCATTAAATCAAAACATAATATGGGACCTATCTGGGGAATAGACTTAGGTGGCACTAAAATCGAGGGGGTTGTCATGAGAAGCAAAGACAATCCTGAAGTGTTGAGCAGACTGCGTGTACCCACCGAAGCAGACAAAGGAAATGCACATATTTTGCATCAAATAAAAAAGTTGATTGGGATGATGAGTGAGGAGGTTCATGAGCAACCTTCTATCATAGGCGTTGGTACTCCGGGAACAGTCGATCCTATCACCGGAAAAATGAAAAATTCCAATACAACCTGTTTGAATGGTACTCCTTTTAAAGAAGGGTTGGAAGAAGTACTTGGCATCCCGGTAAAAACAGCCAACGATGCCAACTGTTTTGCTATTGCTGAAACCAGATTTGGAATTGTACAGGAGAAAATGCCGGATGCAAAAGTTGTTTTTGGAGTAATAATGGGTTCGGGTGTAGGAGGTGGCGTAGTGGTTAATGGAGAGGTGTTGAACGGCAGACAAGGAATAGCAGGCGAATGGGGACATAATCCCTTGGATGCCAGTGGTGGACAATGTTATTGCGGAAAAATTGGTTGCGTGGAGACTGTTATTTCAGGTAAAAGTCTGGAGCGATATTACAAGGAACAAACCGGAAATATCCGATTGTTAAAAGAAATCGTTGCTGATTATAAAACAGGAAATGATCCGATGTCTGATCAAACCATGGAGCGCTTGATTCACTTTTTTGGAAAAGGCATTGCTGCTGTCATCAATATTTTGGACCCGGATGCCGTTGTGATTGGTGGTGGAGTTGGGAATATTGACCTTTTGTACAAAGAAGGGGTAGAAGAAGCAAAAAAACATGTTTTCAACCATCGACTGGATACTGTGTTTCTTAAACCTAAATTAGGTGATAGCGCCGGGGTATTTGGTGCTGCACTATTGGTTTAAAAAGCAAAATTTTGAGCAAAATTACCCAGCTAAATCCTCCGCAGGAGCTTCTCTCTTTTTTCAGGACACAACTTTACACCTGGACCAGCGAACATCCAAGACCCATGCCCTGGAAAGGTGAGAGTGATCCTTACCTGATTTGGTTATCAGAAATTATTTTGCAGCAAACACGGGTAAATCAGGGCTGGCCTTATTTTGAAAAATTTAAGGCAGCTTATCCTACTGTCCACGACCTGGCTATAGCACCGGAGGATGAGGTTATGAAAAATTGGCAGGGACTGGGATATTATTCCAGGGCTCGTAATCTGCATGCTACCGCTAAAATTGTTTCTAATGATTTAGGTGGGCAATTTCCCAATACATTGGAAGGCCTAAAAAAATTAAAAGGAGTAGGTGACTATACTGCTGCTGCTATTGCTTCCTTTGCATTTCATGTGCCTGCAGCTGTAGTCGATGGCAATGTTTTTAGAATACTTTCCCGGTTTTTGGGAATCTCGGTTGCTTCAGATAGTACAGAAGGTAAAAAGCTCTTTAAACAAATGGCTGACACCTTCCTTGACACTGAAAATCCAGCAAAATACAATCAGGCAATCATGGATTTTGGCGCCATACAATGCCTTCCGGGACAGCCAGATTGTGGTAAGTGTCCGCTGGCCAATGAATGTGTTGCCTTCAAAAAGGGTATGGTAACAACATT
>JAGQWW010000320.1 GCA_020436955.1 Saprospiraceae bacterium
CAACTATTCCAGGGTTTTACATTTGGTTTCCTCATCGTAGCCCTTAATGGACTCATTACCTTTTTAGGTTTGTGGCTTATCAGTGTGCGTGATTTGAAAACCAGCCCTGTAGAAGGGTAAGTCCTTTTTAAACTTTCGTTGTATATGTATTTCATTTTCATTTTGCAGGAGCAAGGTGGGGAGGGGGTGATATATGATGTATGATATATGATATATGGGATATGGGATTGGAGATATGAGATAGGGGATGGGGGATTGGAGATTGGGGGGTGATGAAGGATGTAGGATGAAAGATGCATTCTTCCCAAAATGCCGCCCCCTTGAAGGGGTTGGGGGGTGATATGGGGTAAATGGGTGAATAGGTGAATGGGTAATATGGGTTAATAGGTGAATGGGTGAATGGAATTTTACGAGGTACGAATACAAACCGGTATCATCAATTTCCTTTCTAAAACAAATGGGTATTTTTTAGGAATGGGCCTAATTTTGGCTGCTCGAAAGGCAGTCACAATTTTTTTTGTAAAAATCATTTAAAAGATAGGATTTTGTAAAATTATTAATTTTTACCCTGTCACTTTTGTGTGAAATTTAGAATATTCAGGTATAAATTCCGGAATCCGGAGATTTGTGATCGAAAAAAACTGCTATATTTGCATCACACATCCCCCAGAGAGACATTTTGTTTTCCCAAGTTGTTTTTCTCTTCCCCCCTCTTTTTTTCTTTTAGATTTTGACTTGAATTGACATTGCCCCCCACGCAACATCAACCAATCAAACTTCAGGATTATGCGCAGGGTATTGCCATCAACCGGGGGTAGACTAACTAGACAACCTCGCACTCGTCAGCTTTCTTTCATCTGGACCATTAGCTTCCTATGTATGCTAATGATGCCTTCTCTTCAATTTGCTGCTACACCAAAGGAGACAATTAAAACAATTAAGAGTACCATCTTAACCAAGGCTGTCAAAGCAACCGCAAAAATGAGCTTTATGGCTCCTTGTCCTGGTGGTTCAGGTATCGTTGGTGGTAAAGTAATTGGCGACTTTAATTACAACGGCGACAATGACCAGATTGGAGGCGTTAGAAATGTTGAAGTTGTTATCTCTGTTTGTGAGGCAGACGGTACTACCAGTGTGGTGGGAAGTACTAGTACTGACTGGGAAGGTAATTTCTTCATGGACGGTCTTACCGATGGAAAAAGATACCGTATTGATTTTATCGCACCACAGGGTATGTATCCCGGTTTCGGTGGGAGCGATTTTGGCACGGATATCCAGTTTACCACAGCACCGGATTGTGACATTATAGCGTCTTTCACACATCCTGAAGACTTTTACGATGAAGATCCAACCGTATTGGCAACCTGTTTTGTAAATGGAGATCCCATCCCTTCCAATTCTGAAGCTAATCCGATTGATGTGTTGGTTTCTTTTCCACACAGTAGTTCAGGCCAGTTGACACCACCTTCAAAATGGGTAACAGCGGGTCAGGCGGGATCTGTATACGGATTGGCTTACGATAGATTTACCAAGAACCTTTATACTTCTGCTTTCCTTAAGCGCCACGTTGGAATGGGGCCTTTAGGAATTGGTGGATTGTACAAAATTGATAATAACAATCCCATGCCTCAAACGGCGCCTTTTGTTGATGTTAAAACCATTGGCATCAATGTAGGCACCATCCCATCGAACAGCAACAGAGGGCTTCCTACCCGGTTGAACCAACCTTCCAATGATGCAGATGCATACGCGAAGATTGGAAAAGCCGGGATAGGAGCCATCGATGTAAGTTATGATGGTAAAGTGTTGTGGCTGGTGAATTTGAACGATAAAAAATTATACTCCTTACTGACTGATGCCGATAATAATCCGGCAACACCTCCGACGGCCTCTGACGTTTCCTCTTTTACCTTGCCACCTGCCAGCTGTTCCGGTGGTACCTTCAGACCTTTTGCCGTTAAAATTTACCGTGGTGATGTATATGTAGGCGGCGTGTGTGATGCTGCTTTGTCCCAAGACTCTATGGATTTGGAAGCAATTGTCTACCGCTTGCGCCAAAACTCATTTACGGAAGTATTGCGCTTCAATCTTGGGTATGACAAAGGATGGGCAGCCTCTCAAAATCAGTGTGATTTTTTCCCGGGTTGGTATGCATGGACCGATCAGGTACCGGTAGCTTGTGACCAGGGACCTACAAGAGTCTACCCACAACCTATCCTTTCTGATATCGAATTTGATGTCGATGGATCTATGATTTTAGGATTTATGGATCGTTTGGGTCACCAATTAGGTAATAAAAACTATCCGATTTCCGGCACCAGTCCTTTGATTAGCACGATTTCAGGTGGAGATATCCTAAGAGCTTATTTGGAGGATAATGGCGAGTTTTCCATTGAAAATAATGGTAGCGCAGGTCCATTAACCACCGGTGGTGCAGGCAATGGAGAAGGTCCGGGTGGTGGAGAGTTTTATTTCCGTGATGTATTTGAAGGCCAAATCAATAACCTGATACCTCCTCCACATGCTGAGACATCACAGGGTGGATTGGCTTTCTGGCCAGGTTCAGGAGAGGTGGCAACGACTGGGTTGGACCCATACAGCACTGTATTTAATTCAGGCGGAATCAACTGGATGAATAACAAGACTGGAGCAGTTCGTAACCCTGGTTATATGTTATATCGTTCTGCCAGCTCAAGTATCCAAAGCTTTTCAAAAGCAAATGGATTGGGTGATTTGGAATTGGCTTCCGGTTTGGCACCTATCCAGTTAGGTGGTATGGTTTGGAACGATGTAAATTCAAACGGAATCCAGGATGCATGTGAAAATCCTCTTTCAAATATTAAGGTGGGCCTTTATAGCTTGAATGGCAACAGGATAGCTACCACCACTTCTAACAATAAAGGCGAATATTATTTTGATGATACGAATGTATCGCAGGGCTTGCAAAAAACAACAACTTACTATGTAGTCTTCGGTGTGGACGGACAATTTAACACCAACTCTTTTCAATTAAACGGCACCTATTTCATTAGCCAGGAAAATATCGGAATGGCACCTATCGCTGATAGAACTGACAGTGATATTACCCTGGCTCTTGGAGGTGTTGCCAACAATGCATTCTATTTGCTTCCATATCTACAGGTGAGAACCGGCACATATGGTTGGGTAGACCACAGCTTTGATGCCGGATTTACCCCGGAAAACCTAAACCCAATTGCCGGTATTGGTGGTTATGTTTGGGAAGATGCAAACAGAAATGGACTTCAAAATTCAAATGAAAACGGCATTGCAAACGTAGAAGTACAACTTTTCAGCACCACTTTTGGACTACAAGCAACCACTACTACCGATGCAAACGGAAACTATTTCTTTTCAAATGTAGACAACGGCACCTATTATATCTATTTCGAACGTCCATCCAGAATGGTAGGAACCCTTCAGAATGTTGGAAACGGTTCAAATGACTCTGATGCCAATCCGATTACCGGTTCTACTCCTAACTTCCAGTTTAGTCCTATTGATGGCGACAAAAATGATGTGGATGCAGGTTTTTATAAGCCAACTGCCAATTTGGAAGGGTATGTATGGGAAGATAGCAATGAAAACGGATTGCAGGATGCCAGTGAAAATGGTATTGCAGGTGTTACCGTTAGATTGTTAGGCACCACGGGTAGCTTGATGAATACAACGACTACAGATGCAAATGGAAATTATACTTTCAATAATTTATTGGCCGGCAACTACCTTGTAGAATTTGTCCAGCCGGCGGGTATGGTAGGAACTCTTCAAAATGTTGGAAATGGTACCAACGATTCAGATCCAAATCCGGCAACCGGGAGAACCAATACCATTAACTTGGATCCATTTGTTGGGAATGTAACTGACATTGACGCTGGATATTATACACCTAACGGAAGTATCTCAGGCTATGTATGGCAGGACAATAACAGAAATGGAC
>JAGQWW010000321.1 GCA_020436955.1 Saprospiraceae bacterium
AAAGGGTTGAAATTTCGGAAAATATCTACCAGGCAGAGATGAATTTCAAACCATTAATGGGGCATACCTACCACCTTTACCAGCGTACCTCAGGTGCATTTGTTCTTTCAATGATTGGCCCAACTGAATGGGGCAAAAATAGTCCGTTTCAGTTCCTTGCTACTGTTAAGTTGCTTTCTGACCATACCTGGGACATCCTCGAAGAAGCGTAATATTCATTTTAGTTCTTATTTGTTAAAACCAGATTATTGTTGTTACTTTTCAGCCGTCCTCGTATTAATATTGGCGAGCAGGACAGATGTTAAAATTTTTCATAGGAAGAAAAGACTTTTGCCAAAAAGAAATTTTTGGTTTAATTTGAACCTTTCCCCTCAATGTGAAATCTCTTTTTAACGCTGCTCATAGAATTTTACGGGTTTTAACACCGTTTTAAGGCCGGACAATCGTTCATTTGCGTTACTGTTAGCATTTTGTCCGTCACAAAAGCACATTTATAGTTTGTGTTTTTAAAATGAAAAAGGAATATTATTGAGTTAAACTTTACCATTTTTTCATTTTGGTAAATCCAGTTATCATGAAAAACTTTTTGTTTTTGTTCTTATGCCTGCCGCTATTTGTAAAGGCTGACCCGCCTAACATTGGCGAGATAACCAAGGCTATCAGCTCCGGTAATGCTGCTGCATTGGGACAATATTTTGATGAGACCGTAGAGATTGCCATCCTAAATGATGAAGACTTGTACAGCAAGTCCGAAGCCATTCAAAAGGTGAAGCAATTTTTTGATACTACACGCCCACAATCCTTTTCTCAGGTGCATCAAGGTGCTTCAAAAGGTCAGGATTCCCAGTATTTTATTGGAAACCTGGTGACCGGGCAAGGAAAATACAGGGTATATATTTACTTAAAAGTAAAAGGCAATACCTCGTATATCCAGGAATTGCGATTCGATAGAGGCTAAGATCTTTGATTAAAAGCCTAAAAAACCCATCTCCTACCCCGGAGATGGGTTTTTTTATGGCTTAAAAGGCGCGCATTTTTATATTTTTGCGCCCTAAAAGCTGAAAGAAATGGAAGTTTGGGAATCAGAATTTGAATGGTTGCAGCTTAGGCACAAGGTAAAGGACCTCTTTAAAAAAGATACTTTACCGGATTTAAATGCGATGCTATTCGTAATCGGTATACAGGAATATGGACATATAAAGCCATCATTCACCAAAGAAGAGAAGCAGGATTTGATGCACATTGCTATCTGCAGATTGTTAAGTGAAGATGGATACTATGAATTTGAAGGATTGGATACCGAAGGATGGCCACATTGGAAACTAAGCAAAAAAATACCTGCTCAATCCCTTAAGGATCAGGAAAATCTCTTGAAAGAAAAAATAATTCAATATTTCAAAAATCATGATGCAAATGAAGTGGTTTAGATTATTAATCGTCTCATTCGTTTTGACCATTGGATTGGCCGCTTGCAATTCAGGTGATGGATTTACCTATGTAGAGATTGAAACAGAATTTGGAACCATGAAGGCCAAATTGTACAATGCTACCCCATTACACCGTGACAATTTTATAAAATTGGTCCAGGAAGGATTTTATGATAGCCTTTTATTCCATCGCGTGATCAATGGTTTTATGATTCAGGGAGGAGATCCGGATTCAAAAAATGCGAGGCAGGATATGGCATTGGGAATGGGTGGTCCTGGATATACCATTCCAGCTGAATTTGTAGATACGCTTCTCCACAAAAAAGGTGCTTTATCTGCCGCGCGTATGGCCGATCAGGTAAATCCAAATAGAGAATCGTCGGGTTCTCAGTTTTATATCGTTCAGGGAAAACCTGTGCCTACAGTTCAGTTGGATGCGATTGCTAATCAAATGGGCATCACTTATACTGACAAACAAAAGGAAATATATAGCACTATGGGAGGAGCTCCTTTCCTTGATCGTCAATATACTGTATTTGGAGAAGTAGTGGAAGGCTTGGATATTATTGACAAAATTGCTTCGCAACCTACGTCTGCATATTCCAAGGACAGACCCAATAAAGACATCCGTATGAAAATACGTATAGTGAAATAATTAGATTATTACCTTTGCAGCACTTAGAAAAAATCAATTAAGCATGAGAGGAATATTTGTCATCTTTTTAGGAGCCCTTATTATGGTCGGATGTGGAAAACCAATGGCCCAATTTCAAGCTGACCAGGAATCTCCAAGAGCACCTTCGAAAGTGACTTTTGAAAACAATTCTGAGAAGGCAAATGCTTATGAATGGCATTTTGGAGATGGCGCCGTTTCGAATGAAGCCAATCCTAGCCATACTTACAAAACATCAGGTGTTTACACTGTAACATTGAAAGCAACTAAAGGAAAAAAAGAATCAATAGTGGAAAAAGAAATTAAAGTACAAGAGTGCCTAGTTGAAATCATTACTGATTATGGCACCATGACGGTTCAATTATTTGACGCAACACCTCAACATCAGGATAATTTTATCAAACTGGCGGAAGAAGGTTTCTTTGATGGACTAATCTTCCACAGGGTTATCAATGGCTTTATGATCCAGGGTGGTGATCCGGAATCAAAAAATGCCAGACCGGGACAACGTCTAGGTTCAGGTGGACCAGGCTATACCATCCCTGCTGAATTTAATGACAGCCTGATTCATGTGAAAGGAGCTTTGGCTGCTGCACGTCAGGGTGACCAGGTGAATCCTGAAAAACGATCTTCAGGGTCGCAATTTTACATTGTTCAGGGTCGTCCGATGTCTGAAAACCAGATTTCCATGATGGAAGCTCAGAAAGACAGACATTACACTTCTGAGCAAAGAGACCAGTACACCCAGGTTGGTGGTACTCCGTTTCTAGATGGTGAATACACTGTTTTTGGTCAGGTTATCAAAGGGCTTGATGTGATTGATAAAATAGCGCAAGTTCAGACTGATGGCTCTGATCGCCCTGTTGAGGACGTAAAAATGACAGTTAAAGTTATACGGTAAAGGATTAAACTAATGGAGGAAGGAACTTTAGTACTTGGAATAGATATTGGAGGAACAGGTATCAAAGGTGCCCTGGTTGATGTAGAAAAGGGCACCTTTGCTACAGAACGGTTTCGCCTTGATACTCCTCAACCTTCTACCCCGGACGCTGTTGCTGAAACCCTTAAAAAGGTAGTTGATTATTTTGAGTGGAAAGGTCCTGTCGGAATTGGATTTCCTGCTATTATTCGACATGATGTAGCACATTCTGCAGCAAATATTCACAAAGATTGGAAAGGTGTCCATTTATCCGAGTTTTTTGCGAACCATGTACATCTTCCTCTTACAGTTATTAACGATGCTGATGCTGCCGGACTTGCCGCTATGGAATTTGGTACCGGTAATGGCCACGATGGCGTTGTTGTGTTTTTAACCATTGGTACCGGTATTGGGTCTGCATTGTTTTTAAACGGTAAACTATTACCAAATTCCGAATTTGGCCACCTGCTGTTTAAAGGTAAAATCGCAGAGAAATACATTTCTAAAAAAGCAAGAAAAGAAAAATATTCTGAGGAAGAATGGGGTAAATACTGGAACCTTTACCTCGAATACCTGGAGCGAATCATCTCTCCTGACTTGATTATTTTAGGTGGTGGCGGAAGTAAGAAATTTGAGGAAATTGAACCATATCTAAGTCTGGAAACCAAGGTTGTAGCTTCTCAACTCTTAAATAGCGCCGGAATAATTGGAGCTGCCCTATATGCCCATCAAACGCTAGGTCCTAAGGAAGGTAAATAGTTTTGAACCGGTTATAGGCTTCCCGCATTTGAAGTTGTTCCCCCTCAGCACATTCTGGGTTTTCAGTGAGGTGTCGGATTAATTCTTGTCTTCTGATTACCTTTTCAGCATCTCTTTTTTCAATCCAATCAATACGCTCACCGTTACTGTCTGCCCTGTTAAGAA
>JAGQWW010000322.1 GCA_020436955.1 Saprospiraceae bacterium
TATCCTTTTCAATCGCCTTTCGGGTATAGATAAAATTTCTGGGGTTTCCAACAGGAGCATATATCAATCCGGTATCAAGTTTTGTAGAACAAGTGCTTTCATCAATTTCTAATATTTGATATAGTCCTAATGCCAGATCGGTTCCATACCCTATAAAAACGTCTCCACCACCATTCGGATCGGTTAGAGCACCCGTTGAAAATCCTTCTTTTACTGTAATACAGGTTTGTTCATCAGTAGTGACTACCTGCATATCTCCAACCTGCAAACCGGCACTTACCGTAACAGAAAATTCAAAATTGGTGGTTACAAAAAGTCCTGCTGATCCGGCTATACCAATTTTAACAGCAAGATTGGCCGAGTTGGACCCATCTTCAGCATAACTGCTCTGAAATTTCCTACAGGTGGTTTTACTTTCCTGAAAGGTGCTGCTGCTAGCGTCACCCGGAGGCGCATGAAGAACAAGGTATGGGATCTGTGGGTCTACTACTGTGTCAATGGCCGGAACTTCTGCTCCTGGATTGGTGGGTCCTTCTACCACATATGGAATGACTGTATAATTTGCATAGTCAAAATCGCCTGTTTTATCACCAACACCAATCAGCAAAAAGCCTTTTGTAGTACCCCTGGGGAATTTCACGGGTATTCCATACCTTATAAAACCTGAAGGGGCACCTCCCACTTGTGGTGCGTTTAAATATTCGACCACCCCTGTTTCCAAGTCCCCTAATGCAAATCTTAATTCTCCGTTGTATGCTGGTATCCACCCTAGATTAGGAAGGTCCACATATACAGTGCTAGTCTTTCCGGCAGTAGCACGATGGTAAGTGCTAAGGTTTCCATTTAGCTTTTGCGGGATAGCGCCTATACTAACATAATATGGAAGGTTAACCTGATTAAATATGAAGTTTTGGGAAGATGCACTGCTGCCTGAGCAGATTGTATTAGACAAATTACTTACGGTAAACTTATAACCAGTAATTAGATCAAATTCAAATGAGGTTTGAGAAAACAATTGTGATGCTGAAAAGGAAAGAACACATAAAAACAATAATAAACTTTTCCTTTTGGAACTTATGGTTTGATAAAGATTCTTCATAATTAAAATTTAAGTTGGCAAATCTGCCCATCAGGTGAAAGCCCTTTGAAATGAACAGGTGAAAATTTGAACGTGATAAAGGTGAGATTTGCAAAAGGATTGGACCTGAATCAATCACGCATCCGACAGGATATATTGCGCAAACAACAGGACAAACTGCGCGCAAACAGGATATTTTGCGCAATTCAGCCTACATTTAAGGGATGATGGGTGTTAAATCATTTTTATGGATTTGGGTGCTGTTGTTGACCACTCCTATTTGGGGTCAGGAGGGGTATTCTGTTGATATTATCAACACAGCGCAGGGACTTTCGCAAGGCGTTGGGTTGGACATACAACAGGACAGGGAAGGCTTCCTCTGGATAGGTACCAAAGACGGACTCAACCGGTATGACGGAAAGAAATTTCAGGAATTCACATACGACCCTAATGATCCATATTCGATAGCTGGGAATACGATAAATCTCATTTACGAGGATAATAATGGTCGTATTTGGACAGCAGCTGAAAATGCCGGCCTTAGTATTTATGATAAAGAAAGTGGTCGATTTTACCGAATCCAGCATGACCCGAATAATCCTTCCAGCATCTCAGGAAACAACATTGGAGGCATTGTAGAAGATAGCTCAGGTTACTTTGTTGTAAGTATAACAGGTGTCGGTGTAAACATGATCCAATTGCCTGCTACCTTTTTTAAAAAGGAAACTCAACCCACCCTCGTCCGGGTGCCATTACCTGCGCAACCTCAATTGGAAAACGCCTTTCGTAAAGATGTACGATGTCTGGTAAAAGATGTCAACGGAAATATATGGGTAGCTGGCGAGGATGCTATTTTAAAAATGGATGTTCCAACTGCCACTTTAAAAGTTGCCGTAAAAGGCTTCTCTTTTGATCAGGCCTATGCCCATCCTGACGGGTCCGTTTGGGGAGCGAGTTCCAATCACCCTCTTTTTAGATGGGATGGCACCAAAGCCTATACCGTGATAAAGGAAGTGCTGGATGTAAATGACTTCCAGCTGGACCAGGATGGTAGGATGTGGATCGGATGGAGCAACGAACTACTTGGTTTAAATTTAGAAGGGTGGATACCTGGCGAGTTAATAGAATTGGAAAATAAAAGGTGTTTTTTTCGCTGGGCTCCAACAAAAAAAGGGCAAGCGCTAAAATTTCCTATCAAAGCTATGCAAATAGACCGATCCGGATTAATCTGGATTGGAACCAATGGTTATGGATTGTATAAATTAAATCCTTCCCGTTCGCTTTTTGGACATAGGCTAGCCGGCAAATCTATCCGTCATTTTGTTACCGGATTTTCAGACATGGACTTCGTAGCCATTACCTACGAACCTGCACTCTTATTGCCAGGTGGCCAAACTCTGAAAACACCTCCTTGCAAAGGATGCCAGGACGTACCCGATATGTATTTCGTTGATAAGCGTGGCAGACGTTGGATTCGAGACTATATGGAAGGGAACTTGAATCTATTAAGAGTATTTGACACAACGGGACGGTATATAAAACAATACAACATCCCATGGAACCATAACGATTTTCAACCCATGGCAGAGGGAAAGGATGGTGCCATTTATTTGGCCGGCTATGAAGGCCTTTTTTCAAGAATTGACCCTACAACCAATGAGGTGCTTTCCTATAGTATTCGAACAGGAAAACTCGTTCCAGCTTCAAGCATCAAACGTCCCAATCGTACTATCGATTTTTCTACTGCCTTGTATGAAGATGCTGAAGGTTGGTGGTGGATAGGAAGTGAGATGGGTTTTGTAAAATGTAAGTGGCCTAAAGCCGGAAGCGAAACTATCCAAACGATTACCTACAATAACATTCCGGAAGATACTACATCATTAAGTTCCAACCAGGTCACCAGTTTTATGGAAGACTTTTTCGAGCCGGAGCGATTCCTTTGGATTGGAACCAAAGGGGGTGGATTGAATCGGATGGATAAAACTTCCAACACCTTTTTTAGAATTGGGCAAAAAGAAGGATTACCTGATAAGGTCGTCTACGGAACCTTGGCTGATGAAGATGGTAACATTTGGGGAAGTACCAACAAAGGACTTTTTTGCCTGGTCCCGGGTAGTAAGCCACAAAACAGCGATCTCTCCACATTTTCCATAAGAAGATTTTCAAAAGCTGATGGACTTCAGGAAGAAGAGTTCAATACCGATGCTTTTAAAAAATTGCCGGATGGGCGATTGGTATTTGGCGGAGTAAACGGTTGTAATATTTTTGATCCCAAAGCAGTATTGGCTGGAGGATATGTTCCTCCGGTATATATCACCGGACTGCAGATTAACAATCAGCCTATTTTACCGGGAGACCCAACCGGCATTTTAGCAAATACCATCGAAAAAACCCAAAAAATAACCCTAAACCACCTACAAGATATTATCACCCTGGAATTTGCTTCTTTGGATTTCCAGGATCCTGATAGAATTTCCTATCGATATCAATTAGAAGGAGCAACTGATGGCTGGGTAGAAGCCGGCAAGCAAAGTTCGGCTACCTTCTTAAGGTTGCCGCCTAATCTGTACACTTTCAGGGTACAAGGCTCTAACAGCCAGGGCGAATGGAGTGATCAAATTGCAGAATTAAAAATCGTGGTCCTACCACCGTGGTGGAAAACTACCTGTGCCTATGTAGGCTACTTTTTGGCCATCTTATTCCTGTTGTGGTTTATCATGCGTTTTATCGTTAGACGTACCACTTTGCAACAACAACTTGCTTTTCAAAAAAGAGAATCGGACCGAGTACGGGAACTGGATACCTTAAAGACCCAGTTGTACATGAACATGACCCATGAATTTCGAACGCCACTGAC
>JAGQWW010000323.1 GCA_020436955.1 Saprospiraceae bacterium
CAGAAGCGTTTAGGTTCTTTTCGAAATCAGCATCAGAATATAGTTTAACTGGATCATTCTTTACTTCTTCCCGTATGAAATCATGAATTTCCTTTGCCCGAGCTTCAAATTGACCATCACTGAAGTTTTCATCCAGTATTGTTTTGATATGGGCTATATACATCTTTCGATAGGTAGCATTTGAGAGCAGATTGACAATAAGTGGTCGTTTTTTATTCTTGTTTTTAAAATGAACATATGGACTTAAAGTTTGCAGTCCTTCATTGTCCAGTGGTTCTCCATTACCATCAAAACGGAATCCGCCTAGACTAAGATTAAAGTCCCACATCACAGGAGAAAAGCAACCACTTGCGTCCTGGTACATGTAATAATTATGGCTTAGTCGGCCTGTATAACTATCCAGATTTACCAAAACATTATTGAACGCATGCATCCAAAGTGTTTGGTCAATCATTAGGTAATTTTCAAGCGACTTAGATTCATCATTTAATGCTTCAACAAAGTTGATAAAGCTACCCCATCCGGAATCGGATTTCAATTCATAATTGGGCATATAACATCTTGGGTCTTTACCCAAATACATTAAGGAAGCTTTATCTCCGGCATCACAAGTCTTGGGGGCAGTTAACTGCCATTCCGGATCACATTTTACAAATGTCCCGTCTTTTTCACCGAAATTTCTTTTTAACAATGGTTTGTCAACAGATTCGGTATTGGCATAAATACCGAAATATTCACCATTGATATACAACTTGGCAAAGTTACATTGTGAGGCTGGCAAATATTTCCTTGCAATCTCATAAGAAAGGACTTCTCTGATAAAGCTTGGATCACGGAAGCAATTGGACAGTTTTATAGTTTCGTAACCACCATCGATTTCCTGTCCTTTGTCCTTGTAATCGATTTTAATATTAAAAGGAAGTTTTACTGCTCCGCCTTTTCTAACGCTTTTAAATGAACTGTTTCCTTTAAATCGTACTCCGGCACCTTCGAAAGATTTCCCATTAATATCAATGGTGGCAGTCATGCGCTGCTCCTGGCCGGCATCTTTCATCCTTTCTAAAATAGAAGACCAATTGTCTCTTGGAAAGGTAATTCGGATTTCCTGAATTTTATCCCATTGATAAAAATCCTGCGCTTGAGAAGGTACAAAAACAAAAACCAGCGCAAGGATGGCCAGGAAACGTAGCGTACTAGTTGTCAACGTGTTATTCATTTAAATCAGCTAAACTGACAGTGTGTTGTTTAAAATAATAATTAGGGGGATCAAAACTTAGAGCAGCAGCATTTTCAGCTAAGAAATAATATTCCAATTCTGTTTGACCAGCAGGTGGAACAATTTCAACTCCAAAAATATTATCACCTTTATTACCGTCAAACGATTTTCCATCATCTTTCATTGCCACTTTCAAAAATTCCTTTTCACCGGGGAAGCGGTAGAATACATTTACAGTTTTGGTGTATTCACTTACCATTGTCTGTATTCTGAAAGATTTTACAGGCTCTTTGGAAAGTTTTGCTCTGCTTTCAACAATATTCGTTTTGAATTCCGGAGGAAAAACAGCTAATGGTTTTGTTTTCTTAAGATAACGAGTTCTAACGCTCATCAATTCTACTATGCCGGGTATTTTGCTTCTGCTCCCAATGGTTTGATCAAGGCTAGATGCAAAATCTTTTTGGTCATAAAATGCATTCGGATCATTTTTGAATGCATCTTTTATAAGGGTTTGATGAGCTTTAGCCTTTTCTTCATATTTACCGGTAAGAAACCAATCGTAAAGAATACTTCTTACATGAGAAATGTAAATACGATTGTATTCCTTGTTTTTCAACAATACACTAATCAATGGTTTAGTGGTACTGTTTTCATGTAAAAGTGGATCCAACGTTTGCAATCCATTCAAATCCAGATCAGAACCAATACCCGTATTTTTATAACTACCGAAAGCTAAATTCAAATCCCAAATAACAGGGTTGAATTTGCCATTTTTATCCATATACAAGAAGTAATTTTCACTTACTGCACCTGAATAGGAATTTAGATTTACCAATACATTATTGAATGCTAACATCCATAATGCAGCATCTACATCCAGAATATTTTCAATGGATTTGGCATCGTTATTTAAAACATTGGTCAATTTCATTAATTGGTCCCAACCTGAAAAGGATTCCATATCGTAGTTGTACTTGTAACAATCTAGAGAATTGTCCTCTTCAAGATTACAAGCAATACTTATTTTACAACCCATAGGTTTGTCTTTACTACGAGCAGGATCTGCTTTTATAAATGCACCATCAGAGCTTCCAAAATGATGATTGAGGAAAGCATCATCTACCGCTTCAATATTGATTAATAAACCATATAGAGCACCATTGATACTAAGGTTTAGGTAGTTGGCCATAGGTGCAGTCATGTAGTCACGAGCAATTTCAAAACCTAAAACTTCCCTCACCATACTAGGATCACGAAGTGCATTTGAAAGTCTGACTTTGCTGTAACCCATGTAATTTTGATCCCTATCTACCAGATTTAATGCAATCTCAAAACCATTCCTTTTTCCATCTTTTTGATAAGATTTTCCACCGGCATATCGCACACCAACATCCTTCAGTAATTCTCCATTAATTTTGATATTAGCTACCAGGTACTGATCACCATTAACTCTCAAGGAATCTAAAAGGTAATCCCAATTTTCGGTATCAAACATAATTTCAGCGGTCTGAATCTTATCAGTTTGATAGAAAGAGCCTGAATTTTTAGCATTATTTTGGGAAAATAGAGCGGAAATTGAAAACAATCCTATACAAAAAGTCAAATACGTAAATTTCTTCATCGTTAGTAACAGCAGATTTGCTTGCGTTAAGTTAAAAGTTGGGTTCCTTTAAAATAATCCAATCCTTACGATTAGATACACATCGCTATGCAATTATACGGAAATATCATGGATTAACACTTTTTTGAGAAGCTAGCTCAAAAATTCCTCCCAACAAAATTTTCGCTTTGGTGTAATCTTTGAGACATCCTATCCATAATCCATTTAAAACAACAGATGAGAAAGGCCTTCATTATATTTTTGACCTTCATCGGAGGGTCCATTCATGCACAAAATATCCCTCCTGATCGCCTTTCAGACTGGAGCCAATCGGGGGCTGTAGATTCTTTCCAATTTATCCGAACTTCTATATATTTTGAGGATTTTGCTGACTTTAGCGCACCAGATGCACCGCAGGATAGCGCATTAAGCAGAGCCATAAACTTTTTGGGTGATGTACCTGTGAGAATCATTTTTCCCGAAGGAGAATTTTATTTTGAAAAGAGCATTAAACTGAGATCCAATTTAATTATTGAAGGAGCTGGAAGTAAGAAAACTATCTTAAAACTTGATCCAAAAGATACCCAAAATGGAATTGAAGCAAATGGAAGACTAACCGACACCCTCTACCCTATCAGAAGAAATATTTCAAAAGGCGATTTGGATTTGAGGATACCTAATAATCATGTTTTAAAGCCGGGTGATTGGGTAAAAATAAGTTTCAACGATTCATCCCTTGTGACGTCTTCCTGGGCCTTGGGTGCAGTTGGTCAACTCGTTCAAATCCAAAGCGTCATTGGAAACCAGGTGCATTTTAAAACGCCTATCAGACTTGATATTCCTTTAAGCTTAAATCCTACATTAAGACTAATTGATCCTATTCAAAATTTGAAATTTACTTCAGTTGGTTTGGAAATGAGAAATGAAAGTTGGACAGAGGGCACAAATTTCCGATTGAGCTTAGCTGTAAATTGCATTATTAAAGAGATTGAAAGTATTAACGGCAATTTTACGCACCTACTCCTCCATCAAAGTGCAAATATATCAGTTGAATGCTCCTATTTCCATCGGGCATTTAGGTATGGAAACGGAGGTGAGGGATATGGGATAACATT
>JAGQWW010000324.1 GCA_020436955.1 Saprospiraceae bacterium
TCTAAATTCAAGATCCTCAATAGATTTAAGAGCTTCGTCGTATTTGTTATCGACTTCTTGCTCAGTTCCTTCTCCTTCTTTGAAAAATTCGTACAACACTTCAAGGTCACCTACTTTTTCTTCGACATGTGACTGTTGTTCGACCCAGTTTTTGTGGGATTTTATTTCTTTCATGACCTTTTCCGCTTCCTTTGGGTCATTCCAAAAATCGGGGGCCATTGATTTGGTTTCTAAATCCTGGATGGTAAATTGACGCTTATCGACGTCAAAGATACCTCCTTAGAGAAGCCGTCCTGTCTTGCAGGTTTTTAAGTTGATCAGATGTCATTGTTTAAAATTTAATGTAGTAAAATGAAATACTCAAAGCAGAAACAAAAATCCTGGCTTCTTTGGTTCGCATGCTTTGAGGTTTTTACCAAAAAAGAAACAGCCGTTCTAAAAATAGTTTAGAACGGCTGCAAAATTATAATTTAAAATCTCTTAGTCTAATAATTGAACTAGGAATACTAATTCAGAATTTCCCGGGATAACCGGTGGGTAACCTCTTTCACCATAACCCAGTCTGGCAGGAATGAAAAAGATACGAGTACCACCTTTTTTCATAAGTGCTACACCTTCATCCCAACCTGCGATTACTCTTCCTTGACCTAATGGGAAAGAAAATGCCTGGTTTCTTTTAAAAGAGTTGTCAAATTCAGAACCATTGGTCAGTGCACCAAAGTAATTCACATTTACTGTTTCTCCTTTTTGAGGAGCAGCTCCGGTACCCTCTTCCAAAACAACGAATTTCAAGCCACTGTTAGTCGTCTGAATTTCACCGCTAAGGGTTCCGTCATTGTATTTTTGAATATACTCGGTAACCAAAGCATTTGCTTCAGTCACACCCATTGTTTCAGGTACCTGGGAAGCTTTTTTCTCTTCACCACACGCAAATAGACCTACTGCAAAAATTGCAATGGCCAAAAGTTTGATGGATTGCATCATCATTATTGTTTAAAAGTTGGTTGTAAATATTATTCGTAACCTGTCAGGGCCATGTAAACCATTAGATCAGAGTTGGAAGGAACACCCGGAGGATTACCTGCTGCTCCATAGGCCAATTTTGAAGGAATCATGAACAAATAGTTGGAGTTCATATCCATCAATTTGATAGCTTCTTCCATACCAGGGATGGTCGATTTTCCATTTAATCGAATACGCAATGGGTCATCGTGTTTGAAATTGGATTCTACCTGGGTTCCATCTTTTAGTGTGATGAAATTATGGACATACGCTACCTTTCCTTCAGGAACCTTGGTTCCATCTCCTTTTTGCAATACCATATATTGCAATCCTGAAGGTGTGGTCACCATTTTGTCCTTAAAGGTTCCTTTGTTGTATTCTGTCACCATGGTCTTCATGGCTACGTTGATTTGCTCGGAAATCTTTTCGTTCCACAATGCACGCTTTTCAGCTTCAGACATATTTGTCTTTGGCGCAGTAGCTGATGGATTTTCCATCGGAGTTATTTTGACCTTTGAACCGCCTAGCTGTTGCGAAATGGCAGCAGTGTCCACACGCTTTGCCAACTCAGGCAAAGAATCAACATTTGAAACCGTTTTGGCAGTACCTTCTGGATTTTTGTTGGTAGTCTTACCTGGGTCTGTGTCGCAGGCCATCAAACCTGTCATCAAGAAAATGAAAATGTAAACCATTGTATTCTTCATGGGGATTAGTTTATTGGATATCTTTTAAGGTTACATAAAAACAAAGTTCAGCATCGGCAGGGATGGAAGGTGGAAAACCGTTTTTCCCATAAGCTAGTCCAGGTGGAATGAAAAAGGCGAAAGTTGAACCCTCTTTCATGAGGGCTATTCCTTCTTCCCATCCTGGAATCACTTGTCCCGCACCTAACGTGAATTCAAAAGATTTATTTTTGCTATAACTAGAATCGAATTTCTTGCCATTTAATAAAGCACCGTAATAATCTACTGCAACACGATCTCCACTTTTAGGAAAATCGCCATTCCCGTTACTCATTCTAATGTATTTGAGACCGGAATCTGTAGTCTTCAAAACTCCATCCAAATTTCCTAATTCGTACTGCTTTAATAATACATTAACACCATCAGCAATAAGGGGTTCTCCTGCTGCAGATGCAGGTTCATTATCAGAAGGTGGAGCGGTATTTTCCCCTTCTCCAATTTGAATGGCATCTTTGGCGGTGCTCAAGGTAGCCGAGACTTCCTTTTGATCCTTCATCTTTGCCTGTACCTGCTCAGGAGTTAAATCATCAGTTTTTTCCACCTTAAGCAATGCTACATCGTATTCCATAAATTTGGCATCCTCATAACCACGCGGTCTAACCTTTACCGAATCCAGGTTCAAATAAACCGTTACACTGTCTCCTTCGCTCATATTCCATAAAACATCTGCAATGGGGGAAGGTTTGCGTGAAATATTTGCGTATTCGGGAACTACCATTTTATTGGGTGTATTACCACTGGTTCTGGAAGAGAAAGTTACTTCCGACCCATTTCTATGATATACATGATACGAAACAATATCACCCGGTTCTACATTCTTGCCTGGTTTATCGATGTGGAAAACAAAAGGATAACCGTGTTTGGTAACTGTTGGTTTTTCTTGCTGGCAGGCAACCAGAAAAAGAAACATCCCGATGAAATAAATGAGGTTTTTCATTGTCAATTTTTCGAAACAGTAGGTATTAATTATAAGGACTCAAAGCCTCTGCATATTCAGGAAGTACCTTTTTAAATTGTCTTACCATCCATCCTAAACTCTTAAATGCATAACCACCAGATGCATTTTTGTGACCACCTCCATTAAAGTACTTACTGGCAATTTCCTGAACAGAAAAATCCCCTTTTGAACGCAGGGAAATTTTAACAATAGTGGGCTGTTCAGTTATAAAAGCGGCGATTTTTATATTGCGCATCATCAATAGGTAATTGACAATGCCTTCGGTATCTCCTCGCTTTATGTCAAAATGCTCATAATCGCCTTTTGTCAACACAATAATGCCCGCGCTGTATTCCGGAATGATTTCCATTCTATGCGATAAACAATGTCCTAACAAGCGAATTTGTTTCTCATTGTAGCTATTGTTTACCTTATCCTGAATATCATAATCATCTACACCGGTCTCCAACAAATGAGAAACCACCCTAAATAACCGTGGAGAGGTACTATATTTGAAAGAACCGGTATCTGTTATTATCCCGGTATAAAGACATGACGCAATGTCGATATCCAATTCCTTCATCCCTTTACTCAGTTCAATATAAGTGTACACCAATTCGCTGGTTGAACTGTAAGAAATATCCGACAACTCATATTCTGCGAATGGTTCAGGATCCAGATGGTGATCGATTAGTACTTTAGGTACATTTTGATCGGCTACGTTTTCTCCCAATTTGTCAATCCTATCCAGCGCATTGAAATCCAGGCAGTAAATAATGTCTGCTCTTTCTACAGTTTCCTTTGCTACATCCGGATCGTTGTCGTAGATGATGATGTTGTCTGAATGGGGCATCCATCCAAAATTGTCCGGAAATTCTGAAGGGAAAATAATCCTAACAGTATGTCCAAACTTATTCAGGAAATGGTATAAACCAAGGGATGAGCCAATGGCATCACCATCGGGGTTCCGATGGGAGGTAATGACGATATAACGCGGTACCGCTAAAAAATCCAGTAATTGTTCAATATTCTCCATAATCAATTGCGGCTGCGAATTTCTATAAAAACATTTATTTCAACAAATAGTGATATGAACTTCAGCATTTATTAACGAAATAAAGAAAAAGGGTTTCGAAATTCACCTTTGTATTTAGAATTTTATCAACCTTTGTTGAAAGTGAAATACTTAAATATGAAAGTACCTGTTATTTTATTATCAAGCCTTACCTTATTCCTACTT
>JAGQWW010000325.1 GCA_020436955.1 Saprospiraceae bacterium
GTTATACCAAATCTTTTTCTGACCAATCGCGAGGCAATTTATTGAGTTGTTCCTCAACTTCCGGGTCTGCCTTTTTGAAATCGGGTAGGGGTTCTCCTCCGGGATTCAATTCTAAAGGTTTGGAGGCTCCCGTTCGTTTCATCTCTCTTTCCAGTTCCCTTTCTTCCCATTCTCTTGATAAAATTCCTGAACCTGGAAATCCAAAAACAGATACATAATGAAAGGCCAATCCTATACCCCAGGGTAACCATGGACCAAATTCAAACCCGTTTGTAATGAGAAAGAATGTATTGATAATAATATAGGCCGCAAGGTGCTTATAAAATCCTTTTTTCCTTTTTACGTTTTTTCTGGCCTTATCGTAGGCGTTATCTGTCATTGTTTAAAATTTGTTACAATGTAGATAAAATGGAAAGTAAATGCACAGCTCTATCTATTAATCCAAGGTAGAAAACGACAAATGAAACTTCTTTAAGTCTTATCTCATAACAGTAGGGCGTGTGATAGCAGCAAGAGCGCTACCGATAAATCCTCCCGCTAATCCACTTAAAGCTCCTATGATGGCAGAAACCAAGATGACCTGTCCACCACTTATCCCGTTAAATAATTCACCGATTCTGGCACTCAATTGCCCTGCGTTTTGTTTGTCTATCCAAAATGCAAATCCGCCCCAAAGCAGGAATCCAATTACAACTCCTGTCACCAGACCCTGCCAAATAGGGAGTCGCATAAATAGTGCAACCAGGCCTATAATAATTGGCAATGACCACCAGCTGGTAAAAAATTGAAAAACCAGGGCTAATAAAAAAGCAATTCCGAATCCAATAAAGAACTTTTTCATATTATTTAAGATTTATAGTAGCGATGATATCTTCACCCCTGTCATTCTCATTTTTCAAAAAGAGCAATTCGTAATAATTTCCCTTGGCCCAGTCCTCAATGAAGTTGTCATAAAACGGACTACCTGGATTGCCCGATTGTCCGCCCGGATAGACTCCATAGCCTTTCGGCGTTTCGTCCATCTCGACTATCATACGCCAGGAAGGTCCTGCACCGCTTTGTACTGCATTAATGGATTCCTTAAATCCACCTGTTTTGACCATTTTATGAGAAAATGCATCGATTCTTGCTAGGTGGGTTATGGAAGTATTCCGATAATCGGACCAGCTGAAATTTGGGTCCTCAAGCTTGTCTGACAAAGCGCCAAGTGTCTCTTTAAATGCTCTGGTAACCAGTATATTAGGGTTTTCTCTTGCTTCAGTCGATTGTATGTCAAAAAATACATTCAAAGGATCCTCTTGCAAAAGTTGAATTAATCGCCAGTTCTCCGGATATCGGATTGGACCAGTAGCTTGAATGGCCGTCATTTCATCCCAGGTCAATTTTTCCAGGTGATCAAACCATTCTACAAAAATAGCCGGAGTCGGATCCGCCGCTTCGAAGCGATAATCCCATTTTTCCATCAGTTCTAAAATCCCTTTTTCCTTTACGTCCAATTGTTCTCTTTGTACGAGGTTGAGTAATACCGGCATCGCGTCTTCTGCCAGGATAGAATAATTGTTGTTTTGAAGGGCTTTCATGTCCTCAACTGTAATGTTTTCCATTTCAGCCAACCTTCTATTTATATACCTTCCGCGATAATCGTTAAAATGTCCATTGTAATAAAATGGATAGGAAGGGTAGGTGCTGTGCTGATTGGCGGATGACACAAATCCCCTCTCAGGATTAAACGACTTTGGATTTAAACTATCGGGTACAAACCCTTTCCAGGCATTTGAGGAATTGCTTCCATCCATAACAATGGTACCTGCTTCTTTGTCCTTTAATGGAATTAATCTACTGACTTTCAGTCCGATATCACCATTTGTTGCAGCAAAAATGAAATTTTGGATGGGGTGTCCAAAATAGGAAGCACCTTTATCAAAATCCTGCAAGTTTTTGGATTTGTCAAACCCCCAAAAGGTTTTCCACACAAATGCACCGGTCGTATCGTTTGCTATCCAATGCATGGCAAGGTCATTACCGCGGCTATCTTTGGCCATAACCGGGCCCCAGATAGTATACTTAACGGTATCCAAAATATCAGCCTGGTCTTTTACCTTAATGGTTTCTATATATGATTCAACCGGGACTTCTTTTCCATCCAAAATGTAATGCGTCTTTTTATCATTGGTCCATTGGATCTTGTAATAATCTTTTACATCCTGGCTACCATTGGTGGAGCCCCATGCCGCATGTTCATTAAATCCGATGATAACACCGGGAATGCCTGGGAATGTAACACCATAAGCATTTATTTCAGGACTGGAAAGTTGCGCTTCATACCATATAGACGGAAGGGAAAGTCTTAGATGTGGGTCGTTACATAAAATAGCTTTTCCTTTTGAGGTTTTTTGAGGATTTACTGCCCAGTTGTTGCTACCCAAAAAGTCTTGTGTGTCATCATCCTGGTATCCCATTTCACCGGAGGAGAGCAAGGAAGGTAAATGAACAGCCTCCGGAGCAATATTTTCCTGCAAGGGGTTAGAAGAATATTGGTCAGGTATTACAGGCGATTGTTTGGGGTTCCATTCAGGATAGAGGTAATCATAGGTAGCTTTGCCAAAAGTTTGAACCAGGTGATCATTTTCCAGGTCAAATGCCTTTCCGTTTAGCGTTTCCTCCATTGATTTGTAAAATTGGGCAGCTTTGAGGACTGACCACTTTTCAGGAGTGTAGTTTAAAAGTTTGAACTCTAAAGGGTAGGAATCAGCATCCAGGCTTTCTATATATGCATTTACGCCATCAACATATGCTTCTATATAAGCATAACCTTCGGTATCCTTTTTCCAGGTTGCAAGGGTTAATTCAGCAGCTCTCATGAGGCCTTTTCTCCTTTGACCAAGGTCTCTTTCAATTAAATTTTCACCGAGTACTTCAGCAAGACGTCCTGATGAGGCTCTGGTACTTATATCCATCTGCCATAACCTGTCTTTTGCTGTCACAAATCCCTGAGCAAAGAACAAATCCTTTAGATTTGATGCAAAGATGTGGGGGACACCTCTTTGGTCATATTTAATAGTAGCATTCCCTTCAAAACCTTTAAGTGAAATGTTTTTTGATGAGATATTTGTTCCTTCAGCATTTTGCCAAAATCCGGTAAAAGGCGAGAAAAAAGATGCCAGCGGTGGCAGTTTTTTATCATTGAGTGTGATTCCAATCTGCAAAAAGTATAATATGGCAGCAGCGATTACAATAAAAATGGATAATACAATTCTTCTTTTCATTAAAAGCGTCTTGTAGTGACAATTAGATCGATGTTAGGCGAAAAATAGGCAAAAGATTTTCATTCCTTATGAGGATTTATTTTTTTTAGTGCTGAAAAAGACGAAACCTTTTTTATTTTTGGATGTTTGCGAGAGCAAAATGATGATTGGAAAAGTAGTACTTTTGTTATATGATACATTCTTCAGATGTATTATGTCACAAAAAGCATAAATAGCATGCAAGTGATATTGGGTAGATATCAAACTCAACGTATCTTTGCAAAAGAATTAAAGTAGTTTTTGTGTTTATTTGTTTGGGTTAGAGACCCTTGTTCCTTTCGAGGAGCAAGGGTTGTTTTTTTAAAAGAAAAAAGGGTTAATCCGATAACGGACTAACCCTTTTTGATTGAGTACTAAAAATATTAATTGTTAAAGCTGTTTCCGCTTTTCGCAGGAACTCCAGGAGCTTCTTCTTTTTTGTTTACTTTTCCTTTGATGGTCAAAACTCTTGTGTTTTCTCCATTTTCATTTGTAGTCAAAGTAACTCTTTTAGTAAAAGGACCAACTCTGTTGGTGTCATATCTTACTTCGATTGCACTGCTTTCGCCTGGCATAATTGGTTCTCTAGGCCAGGTTGGAACGGTACAACCACAACTTCCTTTTGCATTTTTAATA
>JAGQWW010000326.1 GCA_020436955.1 Saprospiraceae bacterium
CCCGGGATTTCCGTATTTCTAATTATGTTTTCGCATGGTATAACCAAAGCGTTTTGTAATCTGTATTCCTGCCTTTTCCAAAAATTTGGTTGGCAATTCTCCACCTGCAAAAATGTAAACGAGGTCATTTTCGAACTCCTTTATATTTTCAGGACTTCCATTTTTTAAAATGACCTTATCAGGTTCAATCCTGTCTACGTTGGTATTGAATTGGACCTCCAACAATTGTTTATCAATCGCCTGCTGAATTTTCTCCCTGTTTTTGGGTTTAATCCTGCTAAAGGCATCACTTCTGTAGGATAGAATCACTTTATTTTGTTCTGCTAAAAGCATTGCTGATTCAACTGCAGAATCTCCTCCACCGACAACCATTACATTTTTACCGGAAATATTTTCTGGTTCCAATAGACGGTAGGCTACCTTCTCAAGGTCTTCTCCCGGAACATTTAATTTCCTTGGACTACCTCTTCTGCCGATTGCCAATAGGATTCTTTTTGCTAAAAAAGTCTCTTCCTTATTGGTAGTGACTTTGAAAAGGTTTTCCTCGTAATCAATCTTTTCCACCTTGGTATGCTCGGTTATTTTGATATCATTCTTGGTCAAAACTTCTGTCCATAAGGACAGCAATTCTGCTTTGCTGGTATCACGTAACCTCACTTGTCCAAATAGCGGCAAATCCATTGGAGAGGTCATGACTATTTTCGCTCTTGGAAAGGTGTACACCGTTCCACCCAAAGAACCCTGCTCGAGGGTTAAAAACTTCAACCCGAGTTTTTTAGCAGTCAATGATCCGGCAATCCCGGCAGGTCCAGCTCCTACGATAATCAGATCGTAGGCATCACCTCCGGTCTTCAGACCTTTTTTTACCATATTTTCAACTGCTGCCTTCCCTTGTTCTACGCTATTTTTAATCAAACCCATGCCACCCAACTCACCGGCGATATAAATACCGGGGACATTGGATTCGTAATCTTCAGATACGTGGGGCAAATCCACACCACGCTTCTCGGTACCAATTACGAGAGAGATGGCATCTACCGGACAGGCATGGAAGCAAGCTCCGTGTCCTACACAATTAGATGCATTTATTAAAGTACCTTTTCCATTTACCACCCCTAAGATGTCTTTTTCAGGGCAGGCAGTAACACATGCAGCACTTTTGATACATTTGTTCAGGTCGATTTCAGGATGAAGGGAGACCGGTTCAAAGAGTCCTTCCTCCTTGGCTTTTTCAACCTTTGCTTCTGTTTCTTTAGAAGCAGCTTTCAACTTTCTCATATATATGAAGACGACAACCAAACAAAGCAAGGCGACGGCCCCATAGATAATAATTTGTTCTATAAGCATTGTATAGCTTTAAAATATCCAACGATACCCAAATGCAAGGGTAACGCCCACGTGTATAACCATGATAATGAGCATAATAACAGCAAAGGGCAAATGCGCCACGTGCCAGTATTTGAACAGATTTTGCATGGTTTGTAAACGTGCTATTTTGTTGCTTAAACTAATTTCATTTTTTAAAAGACCTACTACTTCCTTAGCTCTTTCCCTGTTCACATTGTTGGCCTTCAAATCTCGTCTCACTTTTGAAAGGGTCTTCTTATCAGACCAGTATTTCGTCCAAATACGTCCCAGCAAATTGCCTCCTTTCTCAACTGAGCTTGTGGCAGCAGTTACAAGGTTCCTGGTATCTTCTGCCAATTGATAGTCATTACGCAGGGTTTCTTCTACGCCCACTTTCATGTCCTTTACTTCAGATAATGACAATTCCCGACCTTCAATGGTACGGGGTATCTGAATGTAAATAAACCTGCCAATAACACCACTGGCTACTACTGCTACCATGGACCAAAAACTGACAGAGACTATCCCTCCAAACTTAAATGCTGTATGAAAAAGAATCATGATGGGCCCGAGTGTACACAAGAAAATATGGAACTCCAGCCAATACTTTAATCTACCCCATTTTTCCCACCATCCATATCTCTTTTTTAAAATATATATACTTACGCCAATGATTATCAGAATAGTACCAACAATACCTAAACCATGGCCAAACACGCCACTGGGCTTAAAATAATCGTGGCTTGGATGATAAAAGCGCTCCTCCAGCGAAGTGGAATAATAAGAAACACCGTGATATACAAGGAGGAATGTAACCAATAGGACAATGGCTACTAAAGTAGAAATGTAGATTTTGTGGGCGAGAGCAGACATATTTTACACCGGGTGTTAGAGAGCCTCTCGACTTGTGGCTAATGTTACTGTTGTTCTTATTTAAACCGAAATAAATTTCGATTACTACAATACTCGCAAAATCAATAGCAAGTTTCTCAATTTTTTGTCAAAATTTGCTGAACGGGAAGAATTGAATCCTGAACGGGAAAACAAATCTGATTTTTACACCCTATCCAACACCTGATGCGGCTCAGACGGATAATCAATCTTTATCTCGTCGCCCGGAGAAACAATTCCACCTTCTACCACAATAGTCATAATACCTGCTTTTCTAATGAGATTTCCATTTTCATCGTTGTCCAATAATGCCTGCATCAGACCTTTTTGAAATTGATTCAATTGATTGCAGGGATTCCTCAAACCGGTGACTTGTAATTTGACAGCAGGACCTATAGAAAGGACGGTATCCTTGGGCAAGTTTATTAAATCAATGCCCCTTGTGGTGATATTTTCACCCATTTCAGCAGCAGTTACCTGGAACCCTTTTACTGCCAATTCCTCAAATAATTCTTCGGCCATAAGGTGTACCTGGCGTAGATTGGGTTGATCCGGGTTTTGTCTTACCCTAGAACGATGCTTGACAGTTGCACCAAAATGAGCGTCGCCCACAACTCCTTTTCCTTTTTCCAATTTGATGATTTCCACCTTTTGTTTGTGGAAACCATGGGTAGGATTTAAAGCAACAGCCACTACTTCGGGCATGGGTGATTATCTTTTAGAATCCGAAATTAAAGGCAACACCAAAGTTGCTATGCACCTTTTGACCGACCAACAACGTATAGGTACCATCGTTTTGTTGGACGAAGGCTCTTTTGGGCGCATTGTCGTAAAATAGCCTGTATAAAAATGATATGCTAAATCCATCTTCCAATCGAATATCGAATGAAGATTGCGCATCCAAAAACCAATCGTAACGCACATCCCTTACTCCTTCAGGAGACACCACTACTGAATTGGGTGCGCCAACTGGCAGTTTGAAATAGGGATAAATTTTCAACTTATAGCCGTCTTTGGGTTGAAAAGAAAATATAGGTCTTAATTCCAACCTGATTTTATTAGTAGCTTCAAAATCGACCGTGAGCTGGGTTGTTTCACCATTGAGTAATATTTCATTCGCTGCCAGCGCATCTTCCAATTCATAATAGACCCCAACCAGTAATCCGGTTCGCCATTTAGAGTATTTCTTAAAATTTGAACGTTGGTATCTTTCTCTGGTATTGGAGATAGCTTGTGCTTCAAACTGGGATAATTGCAGGATGGACTTCTTTACATAACACTCCTCCAGGCATCGGGCAAGGTCATCTCCATATACATCATACTTAGGAATTTCTTCCATTGCCTTGCGATTAGCTATTCCTGTTCTGGTCAATTTATTTTTACTAAAAAAATTAAATATAAACCCTACTCCTGTTTCGTACCGCTGCTCAATGCCAAGGAAACTATTATTAAATCTTTTCACAAAGGCAAAGCTTTCCAGCCACAATCCGTCTCTCCTTTTCCCATCTGTCCTTTCCATTTCTTTATTGATATCGGGTACTATCGGATGGAAATCAAATGAAACGTCTATGTCACTCAAATTTTCCTGAAACTGTCCATTCTGAATAGTGGTCTGAACATTGATGGCAAAGTCAAATTCATAAGGGTAAGCTCCCTTGGACATGTTTGCATTCACGCC
>JAGQWW010000327.1 GCA_020436955.1 Saprospiraceae bacterium
TGGTCACGGTTGCTGATGACAATCCACAACAAGCATGGGTAGCACCTGCAATGAGTGATATGATACGGGTGGCTATTGACAAGGCCTTATGTATCAGCAGAACCGATGATGGGGGAAAGACCTGGAAAGTCTTAAGAAATGGTCTGCCGCAGGAAAATTGCTATGACATCGTTTACAGGCATTGTTTGGTTTCATCCGGGGACCATTTGGTATTTGGAACCACAACCGGCAATCTTTTCCATTCTTCTGATAAAGGGGAAAATTGGTCAGTAATCAGCAACTATTTGCCTATGGTGTATAGTTTGCATTTTATTTAATTTTCAATTTGAGTTAATGAAACTAAAACTAATTTTTTTGCTAGGCTTTGTATTTGTGAATACAAAGAGCTTTGGACAATCTTTATTTGTCAAATCGAACCTTGAAATAGGTTATTTTGAGTCCATGGGTAGAGTCTTAGGTAATCGAAGGTCATCTTCAATTGATTATCAGGATGAAAATATATTGGTTTCCAAAATAGCACCAGAAGCAGGTTTTTTGTATGAATTTCCAAAGGGAGTACAAGTTGAAATGGGCTTTAGTTTATTCCACTTTGATGAGCCTATTGCATTGAGTAATGACGATTTAGTAGAGCAGTTTTACTATGATTTAAGGATTAATTTTGGAGCAAGTATTCCCATTAGAAAATTCCAATCAGATAAATTAAAAATCTATTATGGTTTCGGAGCTTTACTTCAGGACAAATATGTTGCCGTTGGTGGTAAAAATGACTTTTCAGGTACCTGGATTAATCGAAGGTTAAATACATTTTTCCTATCCGCCAATTTAAAGATGGAATTTGATTTTACCAGGTGGTTTAAGATGTCTTTAAAGTCAAATGCAATCCATTCTATATTTCATCGAAAGAACCGAATGGATCTACCTGAGAAAGTTCCATTTGAAAGGACTTATGTAGATATTACTGATTGGGAGATTACAAATACAGTTAATCCAACGATTTCTATTGGTGCTCTTTTTGGAATTTATACATCAAAAAAATAAAAACAAATGTCCTCCTCCTTCTTCAACTCAACCGAAAGGCTATTCCATTATTATAAAGACATGGCTGAAAAAGCTATGGAGCAGGTAAGTGATCAGCAGCTCTTTCACCGTGAAAAGGAGGAGGACAACTCTATCGCCATCATAGTAGGCCATTTGAGCGGCAACATGTTGTCCAGGTTTACTGATTTTTTGAAAAGTGATGGAGAAAAGGAGTGGAGGCAACGAGACAGAGAGTTTGAACCAATGTATTCGACCAGAACCGAACTCCAGGAAGGCTGGGAAAAAGGTTGGTCCTGTGTTTTTCAGGCTTTAGAAGATGCCAGGTCCGTTGGGGAAGATTATATCGTTTATATCCGCACTGAGGGGCATACGGTTCAAGAAGCCTTGCAAAGGCAACTGGCACATTATGCATACCACATTGGTCAGATTGTGTTGCTTGCAAAATCCTATAAAGGTGCAGCATGGAAATCTCTTTCGATTCCCAAAGGCGGTTCTGATGCTTTTAATGCTGAAAAGTTTTCTAAAGACAAATCACAAAAGCATTTTACAGAGAAGTAGTACATATCAAGGGAATTAATTTTCTTTATTGTCCGTAACACCTAAAATGCTCGGACGATGATTCGTACTATTTTTGTTTTGATCGGCACGCTGATTGCCCTGCCTTTTTTTGTTTACAATTATGACCAACCCGTTTCCGGAGAGATATATGAAGGCTTGATTTCGGGTGTCTATATCATGTTAGTGGTAGCCATTACTTGCTTTGTCCTTAGCGAATTGACCGGTAATTATAGTCAGGTGGACAAGATCTGGAGCCTGGTACCTATCGTTTACACCTGGTTTTTTGCAATACAATCCGATTATCTTCCAAGATTGGTAATCATGGCGATACTGGTTACCATCTGGGGATTGCGACTTACCTATAATTTTTCAAGAAGGGGAGGCTATTCCTGGAAGTTTTGGTCCGGGGAAGAAGATTATCGATGGGCAGTGTTGCGCGAGATGCCTCATTTAAAAGCAAGATGGAAATGGACAGCCTTTAACTTATTTTTCATTTCATTGTATCAAAACAGTCTGATCCTGCTTTTCACATTACCAATTGTGGTGGCCTGGCAGGGAGGCGATGCTCCTTTGAACTGGCTAGATTTTGTAGCAGGTGGAGCTATGTTGCTATTCATCATTTTAGAGACGGTTGCTGACCAACAACAATACGATTATCAGGAAGAAAAATACCGCCGAATTCGGGAAGGAGAAGCATTGGATCCACCTTATGATAAAGGCTTTGTGTCCAGTGGACTTTGGGGATTGGTCAGGCATCCAAATTATGCCAGTGAGCAGGCTATTTGGATTTGCTTTTATTTTTTCAGTGTTGCAGCTACATGCAGGTGGATAAACTGGTCCGTGGCAGGATGTATCTTATTGATGCTGCTGTTTTTGGGAAGTTCGGACTTTAGTGAAAAGATTACTGCCGGAAAATATAAGGCGTATAAAAGGTATCAGGAGACCGTTCCAAGGTTTATTCCTTTTTTAAAAAGAAAAAAATAGCCCCGGCAATCAATATTACCGGGGCCGGGCAAGTGTTCATTAGTTCTTACTTAAAGGCTTTAATAAACCTCTCAGTGAGTTTTGTCCCGTCTGAGTTTATTGCGGTGATAAAGTACATTCCAGGTTGTAGTGATTGGACGTTGACTTCCATGCGGCCGTTTCCGTTCCATTGAATTCGACGCACCAATCTTCCGTTTATATCGCTTAAGAATACATTGCTTCCTTCTGCTCCTTTCCATTGAATATGTAAAAATTCATGGACCGGATTAGGGAAGAGTTCCATGGTTATGCTCTCGTTTGATTGAGTAAGTACCAATGGATTTTTACCGGGTCCCGGGCGACTTACATCTGTTGTCACTTCCGTTAAGTTAGTCCACGATGACCATCCATTAGAACATTTTGAGCGCATCATATACTGGTAAGTAGTACCACCTGGCAAGTTGTAAGCCATATAGCTGGTGCCACTCATGAAATAGGCATTTAGCCAGGTACTGGTGCCTTTTTCACGATAACGGAAATGGTATTCCCCAATGTCGTAAACAGGATCCCAGGTTACGGTAAATGATGTGGCTGTTGTAGTATGACCTACTATCCAAGGTGTAGTACAAGCCGGATCCGACAGGGTAGTGAAGTAATATTCACTAGACCAATCTGTCCATCCACCCGTACATTCAGATCTTAGCTGATATTCATAATCTTCATCGTAATACAACCAGGTAAGATTGATGACCGTGTTGTTGGTCAAAGTTCGAGTAACCCAATAAGTATCAGACAAGAGTTTATATCTTATCTGGTAACGATTGGCGCCATTTTCTGCGGTCCAAGCAATGGTGGCTGTTGTGCTTCCAATATTAGTATACAAGGTGTCAGGAATATCACAGTTTCCGGCTGGAACCAAGGTTACCAAAGACTTGAAGTCTGACCATCCTGACCAACCTTCCGGACAATGAACTCTGAAGCGGAACTGGTAGGTATTACCTGACAATAAATTGGTTGCATGGTAGAAGGTATCCGTTGCCAGTGTATCCTGCACCCAGTCCGGGTCACCCACTCTTCTGTATATTACAATATGTTGGTCGATACCGGGAGCACTCAACCAGCTAACAGTAAAGGAAGTTTCAGTAACGGACTCCCCTGCGTATGGTGGCAAAGTACAAGCCGGGTCGTTTGCAGTAGTAAATTGATAGGTCTGTGACCAGTTGGTCCAACCATCCACACAAAGGGCTCTCAATTCATATTCATAAGTAGTGCCATAGAACAACCAGGTAAGATTGGCAATGGTACCATTAGTAACAGTTCTTG